>NZ_JAMKFF010000019.1:0-1784 GCF_023574125.1 Corynebacterium intestinale | reverse complement strand
TGTGATGTCTATGGAGTTTTTGGACACGGAGTCTAATGGCTTTTTGGACGGGGAGTCCAGATAGTTTTTGGTCACGGAGTCCAAAGACTTCCTTGTCGTGATGTCTCAAGACTTTTTGGACAGTCGGTGGGTTGGAATACCAAGATGGCTATTTCAACCCATCTCCGCAAGAAAATAGCGGACTTCGACCCAGTAAGAGACGGACGAACCGTCACCCAATTCTGCAAGGATATTGGCGTATCTCGCCAAACCTATGCCAACATCAAACGCCGCGTTGAACAACGCGGCCGTGCAGGCATCCTGCCTGACTCCACCGCCCCGCATTCCCCAGCCAGAATCTACGATGATCACCTTCGTCAGAAAGTCATCACAGCTCGATCAGTGCTCAAGGCCCAGGGACGTGACTATGGCCCGTGGTCAATCTATTACTACCTCATTGATGACCTTGGTTTAGAGCACCCACCGGCACGGTCTACGATTGCGCTTTGGCTCCACGAAGCTGGTGTTGCTGAGGCCAATGCCCGTAAACGTCCTCGTAAAAGCTTTAAACGCTGGGCGCGCGATAAAGTCGATGAGCTGTGGCAACTCGACGGGTTTGTCTACCGACTCTTTGACACTCCACATACCCAGATCACTATCTACCAGCTGGTTGATGATGCCAGCCGGTTTGATCTGGGCTCACAAGCCTTCGCCGCCAAAGAAAACGGATTCGATGCTCGCACTACCTTGGCCGCAGCAATAGAAACGTATGGTCGCCCGCAGGAACTTTTGACCGATAACGGTGAAGCTTTTGCCACCTATCACCGGGGCCGATTGTCCGATACCGAGCGCTGGCTCGCCGCCCAAGGTATCTGGTCCATTGCAGGTTTTGGCCCGCAAACCCAAGGCAAAGATGAACGCTCGCATCAAACCATGACCAAGTTTCTCGATGCACGCCAACCTACGACACTTCAGCACGTCCAACAGCTGTTGGACGACTACCGCAAGTTTTACAACACCAGGCGCCGCCATCAAGGCCTGCTAGTCGGCAAAATGCACATCACTCCAGCCCAAGCCCGTGAGCACTTCGCCCACGCTCAATCCCCAACACAACCCATTGACCCGGATGTGCTGTGGGCCAAGATTGTGAAGTCATACCGGGATACACACTCAGAAAGCGCGATACACCACGAGCATCGTATCGAGAAGGTTAAAGAGGCGATGGTGCCGGTTGTGGGAGAAGTTGCAGCTTCTCCCACAACCATCGATGACGATAACGAACCAATCCAGCAAGAATCATCTCCTACCGTCAGTCCCACCGTAGACGGTCTATCCGCCCAGTCAAGCAACGCCTGGGGTATCCCCGACACACTGTGGATCAACAAAAGCGGAGTGGTGCGCATCCTGGGCTATGGATTCTATGTAGGACTCCGGTTTAAAAACCGGCTCATATACAGCCACGTTACCGATGACACCGCTGAGTTCTTCACTGATCATGATGGTGAAGCACTGTTTTCATTCCCACTGCCCATCAAGCTACTTGAGCGTCCAGCCGGCGGACAGATCAACATCGGGCATGTCGAAGGAATGTGGCACCGCCGGCCACCAGAGATCAAACCAATCCTGTCGCGTCCGCGCCCGTCGAGACGAAAGAAACCATAACCGGTAAGACGAGCTAGAGACTGTCCAAAAACACCAAAGACTCCCTGCCCAAAAAGCAGGGAGACTCCACGTCCAAAAAGTCATTGGACTCCTAGCCCAAAAAGTTACTGGACTCCGTGTCCAAAAAGCCCATGGACATAACA
>NZ_JAMKFF010000018.1:0-3606 GCF_023574125.1 Corynebacterium intestinale | reverse complement strand
GCGCCGCACCCGGGTGGTGCGGCTACCGGAAGTATCACCCCGAGCGCCGCGAGCTGCTACCAGATACTCACTGAAGCGCTACCAGATAGTCACGACACTGCTACCAAATAGCCGGTCGCAACAAATGTCCTCGAAGAGGATGGTGGAGACATAGCGCTCACCGAAGTCCGGGGCGACGACGACGATGGTCTTGCCCTTGAACTCTTCGCGCGCAGCGAGCTTGAGTGCCGCAGAGACGTTGGCACCGGAGGAAATGCCGACGAGCAGTCCTTCTTCGGTGGCCAGCTTGCGTGCGGTGGAGACGGATTCCTCGGTGGTTGCGGTGAGCACCTCGTTGAGGATCTCGCGGTCCAGAACCTCTGGGACAAAGTTGGCGCCGATGCCCTGGATCTTGTGGGGGCCAGCGTGTCCCTCGGAGAGGACGGGGGAGTCAGCGGGCTCAACGGCGACCAGATAGGTGTCGGGGTTCTGGGAACGTAGGTAGCGGCCCACACCGGTGACGGTGCCGCCGGTGCCGACGCCAGCGACGAAAGCGTCAACCTTGCCCTCAGCGTCGTCCCAGATCTCGCGGCCCGTGGTTGCCTCGTGAATCTTCGGGTTTGCCTCGTTGGCGAACTGGGAAGCCAGGATGGCGTTGGGGGTCTCAGCGATAATTTCGTTGGCCTTCTCGACAGCACCCTTCATGCCTGCAGCGCCCGGGGTGAGGACGATTTCAGCGCCATAGGCGCGCAGCAGCACCTTGCGCTCGTTGGACATGGTCTCCGGCATGGTGAGAATGACCTTGTAACCTTGGGCGGCACCGACGAGTGCCAGGCCGATGCCGGTGTTGCCGGAGGTGGCCTCAACGATGGTGCCGCCTGGCTTTAGCTCGCCGGATTCTACGGCGGTGTCGACGATCGCCTTGGCAATGCGATCCTTGACGGAATTAGCGGGGTTGAAAGACTCAACCTTCACAAGTACCTCGGCGCCGAGGCCTTCGGTCAGGCGGTTGAGGCGGACAAGCGGGGTACCGCCGATGGTGTCGAGAATATTGTTGTATACAGCCACGATGTGGACTCCTTGAAAATAAGTTCTGATGTACAGCAGACACTCTACACCGTGGCAATAGACCAAGTGGTATATAGTTTCTGAACAGATCATTCGGGCATGGCATGTGGGATTTGAGGCGTCTCATGAGGGCGAGGCGTGATTTAGAATTACCCCCGTCGGCCGGTTATACTTCGCAAATAGTGTTCGCCTACCCCCGTTTCAGGCGGGAAATGTGGGTGCACCTGCTGGTTACCCCCGAGTAAGAGAGAGTCTCATGGAGCCGCACCGACTCAAGGATGACGACGAAGCCGTACGCGCAGCGCTCTCGTCACTAAAGACCGCAACGGGAATCCCCGTCACGATGTACGGGACCTTGCTGCCGGACAATCGCCTGCAGATTACCCAGTGGGTAGGGCTGCGGACCCCGGCCTTGCAGAATTTGGTGATTGACGCGAACGTGGGCGTCGGCGGGCGCGTTGTCAGCACTCGCCGCGCGGTTGGTGTGTCCGACTACACTCGTGCCACCACAATTAGCCATGAGAATGATCGCCATATCCAAGATGAGGGACTGCATTCGATCGTGGCGGTGCCGGTCACCGTTCAGCGTGAAATCCGCGGTGTCCTCTATGTTGGTGTCCATTCGCCGGTGCGCTTGGGCGACAAGGTAATCGAGGAAGTCACCATGACCGCTCGGTGCCTCGAGCAGGATCTGGCCGTTAATTCTGCGTTGCGTCGTGCCGACGGAGGCAAGGGTGGCGCTGCTCGCGGCCACGTGATGAACGGGGCTGAGTGGGAGCAGGTGCGCTCAACGCACTCCAAGCTCCGCATGTTGGCTAACCGAGTCAACGATGAAGATCTCCGTAAGGAACTAGAGGCTCTTTGCGACCAGATGGTCTCCCCGGTGCGCGTTAAGCAGTCCACCAAGCTTTCTGCTCGCGAGCTGGATGTTCTTTCCTGCGTGGCGTTAGGGCATACCAATGTCGAGGCGGCCGAGGAAATGGGTATTGGCGCCGAAACGGTGAAGTCCTATTTGCGCTCTGTCATGCGCAAACTGGGTGCACATACTCGCTATGAGGCAGTTAATGCGGCCCGTCGTATAGGCGCGTTGCCCTGATCGTAGGTAAGTTGGGTGGGCGTGAAAGACCAATTTATTGTCTCCGGTGGGGCGCGCCTGCAGGGCACCGTCAAGGTGGACGGTGCCAAGAACAGTGTGCTGAAGCTGATGGCTGCGGCACTGTTGGCGGAGGGCACCACCACGCTGACCAACTGTCCTAAAATCCTTGATGTTCCACTGATGCGAAAGGTCCTTGAAGGCCTTGGCTGTTCAGTGGAAATCGATGGCCACACCGTGCAGATCACCACGCCGGCCACGTTGCATTCCAATGCAGACTTCGATGCGGTGCGCCAATTCCGCGCGTCGGTGTGTGTATTGGGGCCGCTGACGGCGCGCTGTGGTCACGCAAAGGTAGCTTTGCCAGGTGGCGACGCCATTGGTTCCCGCCCACTGGACATGCACCAATCTGGGCTAGAGAAGATGGGCGCTAGCACGCGCATCGAACACGGCGCCGTTGTAGCGGAGGCGGATCAGCTCCATGGCGCGAACATCAAGCTCGATTTTCCCTCGGTAGGCGCTACCGAAAATATTCTTACTGCTGCAGTCCTTGCGGATGGCGAAACCCAACTCCACAATGCGGCCCGCGAACCGGAAATTGTGGACCTGTGCACGATGCTCAAGGAAATGGGCGCCGACATCTCCGGGGAGGGGACATCCACCATCACCATTCGGGGAGTGGACAAGCTGCAACCGACGGAGCACGAGGTTATCGGTGACCGTATTGTTGCGGGTACGTGGGCATATGCTGCCGTAATGACTCGCGGGGATATCACGGTGGGCGGTATTGCTCCCAAGCACCTGCACCTGCCGTTGGAGAAGCTTAAGTCCGCCGGTGCGGATATCGAGGACTATGTCAATGGTTTCCGCGTGCGCATGGACCGGCGTCCAACTGCTGTGGACTACCAAACGCTGCCGTACCCCGGCTTCCCCACGGATCTTCAGCCGATTGCCATCGGGCTCTCCGCGGTCGCGGAAGGTACATCCATCATCACGGAAAATGTCTTTGAGTCTCGTTTCCGGTTCGTCGATGAGATGCTCCGCCTTGGCGCTGATGCCCAGGTGGATGGACACCACGTAGTTATCCGCGGTCAAGAGCGCCTGTCCTCGACGCATGTCTGGAGCTCCGATATCCGCGCAGGTGCCGGATTGGTCCTCTCCGCTTTGTGTGCGGATGAGACGACCACCGTGCACGATGTCTTTCACATCGACCGCGGCTATCCCAACTTTGTGGAGAACCTGCAGGCCTTGGGCGCCACCATCGAGCGCACTCAAGAGGAGGAGCTCTACTAAGGAGCATTGCTTGGCGACGTCCCTATGTGGCGCACCTTTTCGGTGTGTCACCTGGGGATTTGTTGTTTGTTGGGGGTGTGCGTATATTTATCCGAGTCGCCGCGAGGTAGCCGGGAGGTTAACTGGTGGTAGATGTTCGGGCAATGTTTGTTCGGCGGGTTTGACTTTGGTTG
>NZ_JAMKFF010000017.1:2923-4439 GCF_023574125.1 Corynebacterium intestinale | reverse complement strand
GGTGTGTGTGTTTGTTTTGGTCTATTAGTACCAGTAGCCTTCACACCTTGCGGTGCGTCCAGGTCTGGCCTATCAACCCCATCGTCTTTGGGGGACCTCAAATGAAACCTCATCTTAAAACAGGCTTCCCGCTTAGATGCTTTCAGCGGTTATCCCTTCCGTACGTAGCCAACCAGCGATGCTCCTGGCGGAACAACTGGCACACTAGAGGTACGTCCGTCCCGGTCCTCTCGTACTAGGGACAGCCTTCTTCAAGTTTCAACGCGCGCGGCGGATAGAGACCGAACTGTCTCACGACGTTCTGAACCCAGCTCGCGTGCCGCTTTAATGGGCGAACAGCCCAACCCTTGGGACCTACTCCAGCCCCAGGATGCGACGAGCCGACATCGAGGTGCCAAACCATCCCGTCGATATGGACTCTTGGGGAAGATCAGCCTGTTATCCCCGGGGTACCTTTTATCCGTTGAGCGACACCACATCCACAAGTAGGTGCCGGATCACTAGTCCCGACTTTCGTCCCTGTTCGACATGTCTGTCTCACAGTCAAGCTCCCTTGTGCACTTACACTCGCTACCTGATTGCCAACCAGGCTGAGGGAACCTTTGGGCGCCTCCGTTACATTTTGGGAGGCAACCGCCCCAGTTAAACTACCCACCAGGCACTGTCCCCAACCCAGATCATGGGCCAAGGTTAAGGTATCCAATCCGATCAGAGTGGTATTTCAACAACGACTCCACGCGTGCTGGCGCACACGTCTCATAGTCTCCCACCTATCCTACACAAACCGAACCGAACACCAATACCAAGCTATAGTGAAGGTCCCGGGGTCTTTTCGTCCTGCCGCGCGTAACGAGCATCTTTACTCGTAGTGCAATTTCACCGGGCCTGTGGTTGAGACAGCAGAGAAGTCGTTACGCCATTCGTGCAGGTCGGAACTTACCCGACAAGGAATTTCGCTACCTTAGGATGGTTATAGTTACCACCGCCGTTTACTGGGGCTTAAATTCTCAGCTTCGCCACCAAAGGTGACTAACCGGTCCTCTTAACCTTCCAGCACCGGGCAGGCGTCAGTCCATATACATCAACTTAACGTCTTCGCATGGACCTGTGTTTTTGATAAACAGTCGCTTCCCTCTATTCTCTGCGACCCCACAACCCACAACACTTGCAAGAAGTGTCAAAGTCGTGTGGTCCCCCTTCTCCCGAAGTTACGGGGGCATTTTGCCGAGTTCCTTAACCACAGTTCACCCGAACGCCTTAGTATTTTCAACCTGACCACCTGTGTCGGTTTAGGGTACGGGCCATACATCCACATCGCTAGAGGCTTTTCTCGACAGTACTAGATCACCAACTTCACCCACATTTGGGCTACGCATCACGCCTCAGGTTAAACGGTGTGCGGATTTGCCTACACACCACCTCACACGCTTACACCAACAATCCACTAAGCGGCATGGCTACTACACTGTGTCACCCCATCACTTGAACCACACATCAGGCCCCACGACATCAACAA
>NZ_JAMKFF010000017.1:1544-2823 GCF_023574125.1 Corynebacterium intestinale | reverse complement strand
TTGCCGCGGCTTCGGCGGTGTGCTTGAGCCCCACTACATTGTCGGCGCAGGACCACTCGACCAGTGAGCTATTACGCACTCTTTCAAGGATGGCTGCTTCTAAGCCAACCTCCTGGCTGTCTTCGCGATCCCACATCCTTTTCCACTTAGCACACCCTTAGGGGCCTTAACCGGCGATCTGGGCTGTTTCCCTCTCGACTATGAAGCTTATCCCCCACAGTCTCACTGCCGCACAACACAATTAGTGGCATTCGGAGTTTGGCTGACATTGCTAAGATTGTAGTCCCGCTCAACCAACCAGTAGCTCTACCTCCACCAAGCTAATGCGACGCTGCACCTAAATGCATTTCGGGGAGAACCAGCTATCACGGAGTTTGATTGGCCTTTCACCCCTACCCACAGCTCATCCCCGCAGTTTTCAACCTACGTGGGTTCGCGCCTCCACAGCATCTTACTACTGCTTCACACTGGCCATGGGTAGATCACCCCGCTTCGGGTCCAGGACATGCCACTAAACACCCCATGAGGATTCGGTTTCCCTACGGCTACCCCACACGGGTTAACCTCGCGACATGCCGCTGACTCGCAGGCTCATTCTTCAAAAGGCACGCCATCACACACATACAGGTGCTCTGACGGATTGTAAGCACATGGTTTCAGGAACTATTTCACTCCCCTCCCGGGGTACTTTTCACCATTCCCTCACGGTACTCATACACTATCGGTCACACTGAGTATTTAGGCTTACCGGGTGGTCCCGGCAGATTCACAGCAGATTCCACGAGCCCGCTGCTACTCGGGCAACCCAACAACCCATGCATTGAAGCCTTCAACTACGGGACTATCACCCTCTACGGTGGGCGTTTCCACACCACTTCACCTAACAACAACACACAAGCACGATGATGGTAGTCACCGCACGTTGGGGCCCACAACACCGCACACACAACCCCTACCAAGTATCACATGCACACGGTTTAGCCTCATCCACGTTCGTTCGCCACTACTAGCAGAATCATATTTTATTTTCTTCTCCTACGGGTACTGAGATGTTTCACTTCCCCGCGTAAACCCCCACAACAGCTATGAATTCACTGAAGGGTAACACCCCATAACAGGTGCCAGGTTTCCCCATTCGGACATCCTCGGATCAACGCTCTATTGACAACTCCCCGAGGCTTAACGCAGCCTTACACGTCCTTCATCGGCCCAGCATGCCAAGGCATCCACCATGCGCCCTAAATAACGAACACACAACCAACACAACAACCACCACAAA
>NZ_JAMKFF010000017.1:0-1444 GCF_023574125.1 Corynebacterium intestinale | reverse complement strand
AATGCTCCTTAGAAAGGAGGTGATCCACCCGCACCTTCCGGTACGGGTACCTTGTTACGACTTCGTCCCAATCGCCGATCCCACCTTCGACAGCTCCCTAACAAGTTTAGGCCACTGGCTTCGGGTGTTACCAACTTTCATGACGTGACGGGCGGTGTGTACAAGGCCCGGGAACGTATTCACCGCAGCGTTGCTGATCTGCGATTACTAGCGACTCCGACTTCATGGGGTCGAGTTGCAGACCCCAATCCGAACTAAGACCGGCTTTCAGCGATTCGCTCCACCTCACAGTGTCGCTGCGCGTTGTACCGACCATTGTAGCATGTGTGAAGCCCTGGACATAAGGGGCATGATGATTTGACGTCATCCCCACCTTCCTCCGAGTTAACCCCGGCAGTCTCTCATGAGTCCCCAACCAAATGCTGGCAACATAAGACAAGGGTTGCGCTCGTTGCGGGACTTAACCCAACATCTCACGACACGAGCTGACGACAACCATGCACCACCTGTACACCAACCACAAGGGACACTACATCTCTGCAGCAATCTGGTGTATGTCAAGCCCAGGTAAGGTTCTTCGCGTTGCATCGAATTAATCCACATGCTCCGCCGCTTGTGCGGGCCCCCGTCAATTCCTTTGAGTTTTAGCCTTGCGGCCGTACTCCCCAGGCGGGGCGCTTAATGCGTTAGCTACGGCACAGAAGACGTGGAAGCCCCCTACACCTAGCGCCCACCGTTTACGGCATGGACTACCAGGGTATCTAATCCTGTTTGCTACCCATGCTTTCGCTCCTCAGCGTCAGTAACTGCCCAGAGACCTGCCTTCGCCATCGGTGTTCCTCCTGATATCTGCGCATTTCACCGCTACACCAGGAATTCCAGTCTCCCCTACAGCACTCAAGTTATGCCCGTATCGCCTGCACGCCCGAAGTTAAGCCCCGGAATTTCACAGACGACGCGACAAACCACCTACGAGCTCTTTACGCCCAGTAATTCCGGACAACGCTCGCACCCTACGTATTACCGCGGCTGCTGGCACGTAGTTAGCCGGTGCTTCTTATACAGGTACCGTCACAAAAAGCTTCGTCCCTGTCGAAAGGAGTTTACAACCCGAAGGCCGTCATCCCCCACGCGGCGTCGCTGCATCAGGCTTCCGCCCATTGTGCAATATTCCCCACTGCTGCCTCCCGTAGGAGTCTGGGCCGTATCTCAGTCCCAATGTGGCCGTACACCCTCTCAGGCCGGCTACCCGTCGACGCCTTGGTAGGCCATTACCCCACCAACAAGCTGATAGGCCGCGAGCTCATCTTGCACCGAAAAAACTTTCCAACCACCACACTAAAGGCAGTTCATATCCGGTATTAGACCCAGTTTCCCAAGCTTATCCCAGAGTGCAAGGCAGATCACCCACGTGTTACTCACCCGTTCGCCACTCGAGTACCCC
>NZ_JAMKFF010000016.1:0-28649 GCF_023574125.1 Corynebacterium intestinale | reverse complement strand
CAAAAACACCAAAGACTCCCTGCCCAAAAAGCAGGGAGACTCCACGTCCAAAAAGTCATTGGACTCCTAGCCCAAAAAGTTACTGGACTCCGTGTCCAAAAAGCCCATGGACATAACACACGTTGCCTAAGCCATCCCCGAATGGGTTGCGCCCAGCATCGCTGCGCCGACGGCGATAGCGCTCAAGATCCGCTTGCGCCATGTGGCCCAGCTCTTCGCCGTCCACCAGGAGCCAGGGAAGCGGGTTGGGATCCGCCATGCGGCGCGGCCGGCCCTGATGCGGTGAGGACAACATGGTGCGGATATCCGCTCGTGCCTGGTCCAGTTCCCCGAGGTCCTTCGGGCTCAACGAGGTTTTTATGGTCTTGCCGCCACCGGTTCCAACAACCTCAGCCTTGAGCATGCTAAAAGAAAAGACTCCAGAGGGAATCGAGGGATTGCGCATGTCCACTTTGTCGAAGGCAAGGACGTCGTCATCGTCGAAAACCAGAATGAGCCCTTGCGGGGTGATGTACGCCCAGGCCTCGTGCTGCATGTCGACGTCTACCCGATAGAACCCAATGAGCGGCTCGTCCGGCTCCAGCAGCCCATAGGCATTGAGCTGGATTGTTCCCACTCCGCCGCACTGCGCAAAGCCGTGGTCCCACAGGTAGTGCATCTGCCCTTGCAACAGCAATTCCCAGAGGCCTCGAATGAAGTCAGAGAGGAGCGCACCGTATCTGGCTGCCAGCGGCTTGTGGATGCGCAGGTAGCCAGATCGAATCTCAAACACGATGGGATACGTCAGGGGCAGCGACTCGACGAAGTCGGCATCGATATCCATGCGGTCGCTATTTACCTCAATGAATTCTTCCGCCGGGAAAAGATGCTCCACCACGAGAGTGTTGCCTTCTTTACGAGTATCAAGGATCCACGGGGAATTCAGGCGACAGTTCTCGATGTAGCCGTGGAGAACCGCTTGCACCTCGGCATCGCTGAACTGCTGGTGATTAAGCCGGACAACGCTGTCTCCCTGCACAAACCGCATTCTCAGCTCTTCGGCCACGCTCACTCCTCCGTCCTTAGGATCCCATGCGCCTCGAAAACTCTGCGAGGCGCACCTGTGTACCCACCCAAACTAATTGTGGTGCAATTTTAGACCATCGTGACTAAAGTGACTGCAGATACTTTCTTCGCTCCCATCTTTATCAGCTCGCTTGACCCCGCTAGGAGAACTCCACTATGTCTCTGTCCCGCCGTTCACTTATCAAAGCTGGCGCTCTCGCGCTGACCGCCGGCGCCATAGGCAGCCAAGCACCTGCCGCCCTCGCTGTGGGCCCAGCTGTGGGCACCATCATTGACTTCTCAGCCGGTGTCCCTTCTGCGCGCGCGATCAAGGCCGCAGGCCACCTTGGCGCCATCCGCTATGTTTCCCAGCGTCGCCCCGGCGCCGACTGGATGAAGGGCAAGCCGGTCACGCTGGCGGAGACGAAGGCCAACGCTGCTGCCGGTCTGAAGACCGCCTCCATCTACCAGTTCGGACGCGCCGACACCGCCGACTGGCTCAACGGCGCTGCGGGCGCTGCTATCCACGCGCCGCAGGCCATCGCCATCCACAAGGCTGCCGGCGGGCCAACAGGCCGCCCCATCTACATCGCTATCGATGACAACCCCACCCGCCCCCAGTATGAAAACCAGATCCGCCCTTACCTCAAGGCCTTCTCGACAGCGCTGAGCGCGGCCGGCTACCAGACCGGCGTATACGGCAATTACAACGTCATCGATTGGTGCGTTGCCGACCGCATTGGCCAGTTCTACTGGATGCACGATTGGGGCTCGGGCGGCAAGATTCACCCGCACACCACCATCCACCAGAAGGCAAAGAACCAGGCCACCATCGACGGCGTGACCTGCGATATTAACACCGTCTATGCCAATGACTGGGGCCAGTGGACCCCGGGCCAAGGCGCGGTGACGCCGCCCAAGGTCAAGGACATCCCGGCCGTGCCGGACAACGTCTCGCTGCCCAACATCGCCCTGCCGGATCCCACTGGTCGAGGCTCCAGTGTGAGCAGTGATGGCATCACCATTGCTGGTTCTTCCATCAGCAATGACCAAGTGCGCGGCGCGGTGGATATCCTCAACACCGTGCGCAAGTCCATGGGCTAAACGCCTTACTGCAGCGCAGTCCCCTACCTCGCCGCAGTCGTCTTCGACGCCGAAGCCTTAGAACTCGAAGCCGGCGAGGACGCAGTGGAGGACGGCTCCGCAGATGAGGACGCTGCTGTTGGCGACGTCGCCGCGGACGTTGTGGAGGTCGCTCTGGTGGTAGCGGTGGACGTCGCCAAGCGCGTGGCAACAGCACTGGGGTTGGCCAGCGCCTCCTTATTCAGGTTGTTGCCCTTCACCAGGTTCTTACCGGTGATTTCCTTGCGCACATAGGACGTGAGTTCCTGAGCGCTTCCTTCGATGGACGCAGCTACAACGAAGTTCTCCCCAAAAGACACCGAGGAATGGCGGTCCTTGCTGTCCGACCATCCCCACTTAGAGCCCACGACGTCGCTTAGCTTCGCGGTGCCATAGTTCTGCTCATATCCATCGGCCGATACGGCATCGGCGTGGGACATCGCCACCAGCACAGGGTGCGTCGGATCATCCTCCATGAGCTGGACAATGAACCGCACCACGTCATAGGTAGAGGTCATGGAATGCCCCCAGTCCTCCCCCGCGGACGTAGACTTCAGCCCGTATTCCTTGGCTATTGAATCGATGGACCGCGGGTATTTCTCAAAGAGCTTCCCGGCGCTCTCATCGGAGGAATCAGAAATCATGTCCAGCGCTACGTACTTGTCCTCAAAGGACCCGCGTTCCAGCACGTAGGTGGCGATGTAGAGCTTGATCAGGCTCAAAGCATAACGCGGCTGGTGTTCGGTGGCCGAGCCCATGTGCATGCCCGTCTCAATGCGGTAATACGTGATGGCCTTGGACTCATCGCCCTTGAGGAACTGACCTACTGAGTCCGGGACAGCTGCCAGTTGCAGCTGTCCTTTCCTATGTGTGATGGGTCCAGGCTTGCGTGCGCTGGTCTGCGCTGAACCGCCAGCCGTGGAGTCTTCTTCATGTGCTGGCGAGCATGCAGTAAGACTCGCTGCTCCGAGCACGCACGCCAGAAGGGCGGCACCAGCTCGCGCTGACACCGCCCTGTGAGAAGGCTGAGAGTAAAACACAGAACCTGAGTCTACTCTCTACCGTCCGAAACGTAGCGTTTTAGGTGTTTTAGTGGTCCACCGGAGCCTCAACACCCACACCGGTCAGGGAGCGAACCTCCATCTCTGCGGACAGCTCTTCCAGGTTGTCCGGCGGGGTCATGATGGAGACGATCCAGCCCGCGAAGAAGGCCAGCGGGATGGTGACCAGGCCCGGGGAGGACAGCGGGAAGATGGACCAATCGGCGTTCGGGAACATCGAGGTCGGGGAACCGGATACCGCCGGGGACAGGAAGATGAGTACCAAGCAGGAGATAACACCGGTGTACATCGATGCCACAGCGCCCGCGGTGTTGAAACGGCGCCAGTACAGGGAGTACAGGATGGTCGGCAGGTTAGCGGATGCCGCAACCGCGAAGGCCAGGGACACCAGGAAGGCAACGTTTTGGGTCATGGCCAGGATGCCCAGAATGATGGCGACAATACCCAGGACAACCACGGTGATCTGGGAGACGCGAACCTGCTCAGCCTCGGTGGACTCACCGTTGCGGATAACGGAGTGGTAGATGTCGTGCGCAATCGAGGCCGATGCAGTAATGGCGAGGCCGGCGACGACAGCCAGAACGGTAGCGAAGGCCACCGCGGAAATGACCGCCATGAAGATGGAGCCACCGATTTCCAGGGCCAGCAGCGGTGCCGCGGAGTTAGCACCACCCGGTGCGGCGAGGATGCGGTCCGGGCCAACCAGGGCGGCAGCGCCGTAGCCCAGAACCAGAGTCATGAGGTAGAAGGCACCGATGATGACGATGGCCCAGGTAACGGAGCGGCGAGCCTCGGTCGCGGTCGGCACCGTGTAGAAGCGCATGAGAACGTGCGGCAGGCCGCCAACACCGAGAACGAGGGCGATACCCAGGGAGATGAAGTCAAGCTTGGTGGTGAGGTTCTTGCCGTACTTCAGGCCCGGCTCCATGATCTGGGAGGCTTCGTAGCCGCCTTCCTTGATAGCTTCGGAATTAGCGTGCATATCAATCGCCTGGGTAAAGAGTGCGCTGAAGCCGCCCTTCAACAAGACAAAGGTGAGGATGCACATGATGACCACGCCGGTCACCAAGAGCACGGCCTTGATCATCTGCACGTAGGTCGTGCCCTTCATGCCGCCAACAAGAACGTAAACGATCATGAGGATGCCCACGATGCCGACGACGACGGCCTGCCACTTGAAATCGTGAATATTCAGGAGCACGGCCACGAGGGAGCCTGCGCCGGCCATCTGCGCGATGAGGTAGAACAGCGACACGAACAGGGTCGAAATCGCAGCTGCCACGCGCACCGGGCGCTGCTTAAGGCGGAAGGACAACACGTCCGCCATGGTGAAGCGGCCAACGTTGCGCATCGGCTCCGCGACGAGCATCAGTGCAACGAGCCAGGCGACGAAGAAGCCGACCGAGTAGAGGAAGCCATCGTAGCCGTTGAGCGCAACGGCGCCGACGATGCCCAGGAAGGACGCGGCGGACAGGTAGTCGCCAGAGATAGCAAGGCCGTTCTGCCGGCCGGAGAAACTACCGCCGCCGGTGTAAAAGTCAGAGGCTTCCTTCGTGGACTTGCCGGCGCGAAGCACCACGTACATGGTGACGACAAGGAAGGCGGCGAAGACTGAGATATTCAGAATCGGGTTGCCGGCGGAGGATTCCGCTGCGGCCAAGGTAATGGTCTGCATTGTTTAGCCCTCCAGTTCCTGGCGAATGGCCGCTGCCTGCGGCTCGATGTTTTTGTTGGCGTAGTTGACGTAGATGTACGTGATGATGAAGGTTGTCAGGAACTGGGCGAGGCCAAAGACAAGGCCGATGTTCCAACCGCCACCAAGTTCTATGGCCATGAAGCTGGGGGCAAAGACCGCAGCCAGCACATAGAGGACGTACCACACAAAGAACGCCACAGTCATGGGGAAGGTGAATTTGCGGTACGCGCTGCGCAGCTTGGCAAACTGCGGGCTGTCACGCATCTCGATGAACTCTTGCGGCGTAGGTTCGCGGCGCGAGTTAATCGAAGCAGGTGCGTCAGTCATGTCGCTCTCCTTACAAGGGGTCTTTTCTCCACAAACCGCGGTGAGAGACAAAGGGGTAGTGTCTTCAATCACGTTTTGTCTTGCACAGTAAGTTACCTAACCGCTCTTGCAAGGTTGTAAATCCTGCCAAGAAAAGTTAATAACATACACTTTCGCTACCCCCTACCCCTGCAACTACAAGGGATTTCTATCTCGCTGCTAGCACCCCCACAGGAGATTCCAAAGGAAGAATCTAATTTAGCAAACCGAAACTTCACAGAGTCTTTCACAGATCTTCACTCCCCCACCCCTCACGATTCCCGCTCCCCTGAGCACACAACAAAGCCCGCCTTCAGCGTCCTCCCCCTCTCCCCTAACGATATAAGAAGAAAGAGCAAGGCACTGAAGGCGGGCTCCACCGCTCGCGGGCGTTTGATACGCCCCACGTGTTTCGGCTTTAGGCGCCAGGGAACTCTCGCGGGTCCTTGAACATACGGCCAAAGCCTTCCTGGCCATCAAGCGCATCAAGAGCCGCTACGTCTTCGGACGTAAGCTCAACCTCTGCGGCAGCGAAGTTTTCTGCAAGGCGCTCCCGGCGGCTGGACTTCGGGATAACAGAAATCCCCTTGCTCAGCAGGTACGCCAGCACCGCCTGTCCGGCAGTGATGCTATGCTTCTCAGCGACGGACTGAACCACCGGGTTGTTGAGCACAACGCCGCGCGCCAACGGCGACCAAGCCTCCGTCACGATGCCGTGCTTGGCGTGGAATTCGCGCAGCTCCGGCTGGGTGAAGCCCGGGTGCAGCTCCACCTGGTTGAGAACCGGGACGATACCGGTCTCATCAATCAGGGTTTGCAAGGTTTCCTCATAGAAGTTGGCCACGCCAATCGACGCAATCTGACCCATGCCCTGCATGCGGGCAATCTCCTCGAACGTCTCCACATAGAGCCCACCCTGCGGCCACGGCCAGTGGATGAGGTAGAGGTCAAGGTAGTCCAGCTGCAGTTTGTCCAAGGATTCACGGAAGGCTTGGCCTACCTTGTCCTTGCCGTGATGGTCGTGCCAGACCTTGCTGGTGATAAACAGCTCATCCCGGGTTACGTCACCGGCCTTCATGGCCTCATTCAGTGCCTGCCCAAGTTCTTCTTCATTCTCGTACAGAGTCGCAGTATCGAAGTGGCGGTAGCCCAGATCGATGGCTTCACGCACGGAGCGGATGAGATCCTCTCCGCGCAGCTTGTAGGTTCCGAGACCCATCAGCGGCATCTCGCGGTCATCAATGAACGTGGTTTGTGGGACACTCATATCCCCCATTGTGCCGCACTTTAGCTTCCTGTGGGGGCGAAGCATAGCTCCTCAGCGTTTTAATCCGAACCCATGCACGCGAAACGCCCTGACCTGCCGTGTACTACTGCACGGCCGGGCAGGGCGTCGTTTAGGAAAACAGAAAGGGCTAAGCCCTCTCCCCTAGGCGCGGATGAGATCGATGACGAAGGTCAGCGTGCGACCCGACAGCGGGTGTGCGCCACCGGCCGGACCGTAGGCCTTCTCCGGCGGGATGACCAGCTTGCGGCGGCCGCCGACCTTCATGCCGGGGATGCCTTCTTGCCAGCCGGCGATGAGACCGGTCAGCGGGAACTCGATGGACTGGCCACGGCCCCATGAAGAGTCAAACTCCTGGTTCGTCTCGTAGTCAACACCAACGTAGTGGACCTCAACGAAGCCGCCCGGCTGGGCTTCGGCACCGTCACCCACCACGATGTCTTCGATGACAAGGTCCTGGGGAGCAGGCTCCGTTGCCGGCTCAATTACGGGCTTTTCCATTGGGGATTATCCTCCTTGGATTACTTTCTTCTTTGCTGGCCGCATACGCGTGGGCCGAGCCACAACGTTCCCCAGTATAAGCGGAGATGCGGGGCTCGGCCCTAGAAACCCAGCGTATGGGCTATACGTCAAGCCACGGCGGCCTGTTAACGACCACCGTTCAGGCTACCGTTTAGCGCTCGCTACGCGGGGTGACCTTACGCAGGGTCTCGCCGGTGTAGATCTGGCGCGGGCGGTTGATCTTGGTGTTGAGCTCAAGCTGCTCGCGGTACTGAGCAATCCAGCCCGGCAGGCGGCCGATGGCGAAGAGGACGGTGAAGAAGTCCGTCGGGAAGCCCATGGCGCGGTAGATCAGGCCGGTGTAGAAGTCGACGTTCGGGTAGAGCTTGCGGGAGACGAAGTAGTCGTCGTTCAGCGCAATCTCCTCGAGCTTCATAGCCAAGTCCAGCATCGGATCGCCACCGAGGTGATCGATGATCTCGTGAGCGGTGTCCTTGACGATGGCCGCGCGCGGGTCGTAGTTCTTGTATACGCGGTGGCCGAAGCCCATGAGGCGAACGCCCTTTTCCTTGTTCTTCACGCGGTTCATGAAGTCGGTTGCGTCACCACCGTGGTTGTTCTGGATATCCTCGAGCATCTCCAGAACAGCCTGGTTAGCGCCACCGTGCAGCGGGCCAGACAGGGCGTTGATACCACCGGCGATAGCAACGAACAGGTTGGCCTGAGCGGAGCCGATCATGCGGACAGTCGAGGTGGAGCAGTTCTGCTCGTGGTCAGCGTGCAGGATAAGGAGCTTATCCAGAGCCTTGGCCACGATCGGGTCGACCTCATAATCTTCAGTCGGGTAACCAAACATCATGCGCAGGAAGTTCTCGCGCGCGTTGAGCTTGTTATCCGGGTACATGTAGGGCTTACCCTGCGATGCGCGGTAAGCATAAGCGGCCAACATCGGCACCTTAGCCAGCAGGCGGACGGTTGCCTTATCCAGCTGCTCCTCATCCAGCGGGTTGAGCTGGTCCTGGTAGTAGGCGGAAAGAATGTTGAGGGAGGAGGCTAGAACAGCCATCGGGTGCGCGTTGCGCGGGAAGATGTTGAAGGCTGCCTTGAAGTCCTCATCCAACAGGGTGTGGTGACGGATCTCGGTGTTGAACTTGGACAGCTCATCCTCGGTGGGCAGGTGGCCCTTGATCAACAGGTAAGACACTTCGTTGAAGGTGGCGTTCTCAGCCAAGTCCGCGATGTCGTAACCGCGGTGGCGGAGGATGCCTTCCTCACCATTAATAAAGGTGATCTTGGATTCGGTAGAGCCGGTAGACGCATAGCCCGGGTCAAAGGTGACTAGGCCGGTCTCGTTACGGAGCTTGCCAATATCGAAGCCGGAGTCACCCTCCGTGGACTGCTTAATGTCCATCTCGTACTCGCCGCCGGGGTACTGCAGTACAACCTTGTTCTTTTCAGAAGCCACGTATATTCCTTTCCTCAATGTTCAACGCCGACCGCAGCCGGCGCGACAGTTCTAAACCTCTTCACACTCTAGCAAAATCTGTGACTCTGCCAACATTGGCAATCCTGGCAAAGTATCTAATGCGCGAACGAAATTAGGCTACACTGCCCACATGAGCAACTCAGAACTCGTCCTGCCAGCAGATCTCCTCCCTACCGACGGCCGCTTTGGCTGCGGCCCCTCGAAGGTCCGCCCCTCCCAAATTGAGGCAATCACCGCGGGTGCCAGCACCATCATTGGTACCTCGCACCGCAAGCCAGCCGTCAAGAACCTCGTCGGTTCCATCCGCGAAGGGCTTTCCGAGTTGTTTTCCCTGCCAGAGGGCTATGAAATTGTTCTCTCCCTTGGCGGTGCCACCGCGTTTTGGGACGCGGCGACTTTCGGCCTGATTGAGAAGAAATCCGCCCACCTCAGCTTCGGCGAATTCTCCTCTAAATTTGCTAAAGCCGCAGCCGCCGCCCCCTGGCTCGACGCCCCACTCGTCACCGAAGCCGAGGTCGGCACCGCACCTGATCCGAAGGCAGCCGATGCCGAAGGCGCCGACATCATCGCGTGGGCCCACAACGAAACTTCGACTGGCGCCATGGTTCCGGTGACCCGCCCCAACCCCGAAAACGCGGAGCAGCTCGTCGTCGTCGACGCCACGTCCGGCGCCGGCGGCCTGCCCGTGAATATGTCGGATGCCGACGTCTACTACTTCTCCCCGCAGAAGTGCTTCGCTTCCGACGGCGGCCTGTGGCTGGCAGCAATGTCCCCGGCAGCCCTGGAGCGCATCGAGAAGATCAACTCCTCCGATCGTTTCATCCCGGCCTTCCTCAACCTGCAGACTGCAGTGGACAACTCCCGCAAGAACCAGACCTACAACACCCCGGCTGTAGCCACGCTGCTCATGCTGGAGAACCAGGTTCAGTGGATGAACGCCAACGGCGGCCTCGACGGCATGGTCAAGCGCACCACGGAGAACTCCTACGTCCTGTACAAGTGGGCAGAGTCCCGCCCGGAGACCACCCCCTTCGTGGCCGAGCCTGCCGCACGTTCCCTCGTGGTGGGCACCATCGACTTCGAGGACTCCGTCGACGCAGCTGCGGTTGCCGCGACGCTGCGCGCCAACGGCATTCTCGACGTCGAGCCTTACCGCAAGCTGGGCCGCAACCAGCTGCGAGTGGGCCTGTTCCCGGCGATCGACTCTGCGGACGTCACCAAGCTCACCAAGGCTATCGATTACGTTTTGGACAACCGCTAGCCTTCGCCCGCCACTCCTTGCACCACGCAACAGCATTGATTGCACCTATGTGTTGAGTCATACAACATGCCCCGCGCTCTTGCCAGAGTTCGGGGCATGTTCTGGGTAAAGTGGATTTCATCACATGTCCGCTACCAGGCTAAGGAGCGCCATCATGCGCGAGATTTTCCTCGCACCCAGCGACTCAACTGACACCTCGCTCGTCCTCCGGGCCGAGGATGGTGAGGAGTTCTTCCTCGAGGTCACCGACGAGCTTCGCGAGCTTTTCGCTCCCGCCGACTCCGCCGACTCCGACTCCGCGAAAGAGGCATCCGACCACACCACGCACGAGGCCGGGGACGCCACCGACGATTCCTCCCCCACTTCTGCACAGGCTTCGCGCTCTGCTGGTTTGCACACCGTCATGCCATCTTCTGGTGGCTCTCCTTCCTCTCCGCAGACTCAGCACACGCAGCAGGCGCAAGAAATCCGCCTGCGCCCCAATGAGATTCAAGCCCGCATCCGCGCCGGTGCCAGCGCCGCTGAGATCGCCGAGGAGCTCGACGTTCCGGAATCCCGCATCGAGCCTTTCGCGCACCCGGTGCTTTTGGAGCGGGCGCGCATTGCGGACGTCGCCAAGCAGGCGCACCCCATCCGCGAGGATGGCCCAGCCAAGCTCACCCTGTGGGAAATCCTGGCCACCGCATTCGCCGCACGCGGGCACTCGCTGTCGGAGGCAACGTGGGATGCCTACCGCCATCAAGGTGAACCGTGGATCCTGCGCATCACGTGGAAGACGGGGCTTTCCGCCAACGAAGCGGAGTGGACCTTCAAGCAGACGATGTCCTCCCCGGCCACGGTGGAGGCACGCAATTCCGTGGCCGCAGACCTGACGGACCCGGACTTCGTGCAGCCGGTGCGTTCGCTGACCTCCGTGGGCCGTGGCGAGCGCTACGACGAAGCCATCGATGGGCGTGACTATGCCGAGGGCCGAGAGGTCAACGAGGACGCGCGCGCTGGAGCCCCCGGCGTGACGGAGTTGTCTTCGTACACCGGCAATGGCAATGAGAACACTGAGGCGGAGACTGACGTCAATGCCGAGCCTTCCGTGCTTCCCTCCCCGCGCGGTGGGGAGCACCCCGCCGAGACCGGCGCCGATGAAAAAGCAGATGCCCGCGACGAGGGCGCAGCGGCTCAACCGGAGGAGAAGGAAACGGGCGTAGACGAGAACTTCCTCCAGAACCCAGATCCGGAACCCAAGCCTGCCAAGCGCCGCCGCAAGGCCGTCACCCCGCACTGGGAAGATGTGCTGCTCGGCGTTCGTTCCTCTACCAAGCGCCCCCGCGATTAACGAGTAGCCTGCCGTGGATACCCAAAGCGCCGTTCTCACTCTCTGGTACGTCACCGCCGCCGATCCCTCCGAGGTTCTCCGCGGCGAGCCCAAGGCTGACCGCGGTTTCGGCCGCAAGTTTCTCGCTCAACTCAACCCCTCCCTACCGGTAACGCCTATCGGGCAGTTCCCCCTTAACCGTTCCGCCGAACCCGGCGCGAGCGAGTTCTACATCGGCGGCTACCCCGGTGTGGCCGTCGTGCAAACCATCATCCATGATGACCAGCTGATCCTCTCGCAGCTCTCCCGCACCTTGCGCGAGGCCGTGCCGGCAGAAGAGATTTACGCCTTCACCTCTAACCCAGAGTCTGGCTATGCCGGCTTTGCGCACTGGACGGGCAGCCGCCTGCGCCGCTCCCTGTGTGGAACGCGCTTTAACCTCTACGAGGATCATGGCCTGCCCGAAACCTTTGAGGCCCCCTACTGGGCCGGGGAGATGGACGAGCCCGCAGGTGGGATTGCCCTGCCCTTCGAGCCGCTCACCATCACCCAGGCAGCCCAGGAATTCTGGCTGGGCATCGAAGTGGGCGAGGACGGCCCAGACGTGGACGTCGTGGGCTATGCCACCGACGGCCGCCCCGAGCCCAAGGTCGATACTCCCCCACCGCGCCGCACCGTGGCTGAGGTGGCCACAACCTCAGTGGCGAAGCTGGGGCTCAACGATTATGACGACTACGAAGAGCACGACCTCGAGCCGGAATCCACCGGCGAAGAGATCGTCCGCACCGCCAAGCACCTCGGCGGGCTCGTGCGCCGCTATGCGGTGTCGACGTCTCGGAGCCTCTGGGAGCGCTGGCGCTCGTAGAAGGCAATGGCCGCCGACGTTGCCACGTTGAGGGAATCCGTGCCCTCCGCCATGGGGATACGCGCCCTCACATCGGTGGCGCGCATGGCATGCTCGGTCAGGCCTGGCCCCTCCGCACCAACCAGCAGCGCCACCTTATCCGCACCCTCCAGGGCGTCGGCGATGTGCACGGCCTCCGGATGCGGGGTCAGCGACACCAGCCTGAAGCCCTGGTCGCGCAGCTTCTCCAGCCCGCGCTGCCAGGTGGTAAAGCCGCCATCAAACCGAGCCCAGGGCAAACGCAGTACGTGCCCCATGGAAACGCGCACCGAGCGCCGGTAGAGCGGATCCGCAGCTCCCGAGCCTAAGAGGATGCCGTCGACATCCATGCCCGCGGCGTTGCGGAAGAGCGAGCCGATGTTCTCATGATCACCCACACCTTCCATGATGGCCAGGGTGCGAGCGCCCTCAATGACTTCATCCACGGTCCAGGCCTCTGCGCGGTCAGCCGCGGCAACCAGCCCACGGTGCATGTCGAAACCGGTGACCTCCCCCAACGTTGCTCGAGTGACCTGATAGACGGGAATATCGCCAACATCGTGGTTCGCTAGGAACGTGTCGAGCTTTCCTTCAAAGCCGATGATGCAGCGCACCGGGAATCGTGAGGCCAGCAGGCGCTCCACGCACAGTGGGCCCTCACCAAAAACGAAACCCTCGCCGGACTTGTCCGCGTGCTTGAGATCGCGGATATCGTCCAGGCGAGGGTCTGTGGGGTCATCGATGACAAAACGCATGGCCCCTAGTTTAGGCACAGGGCCACGTGTTCTCCCCAGGCGGGCTATGCCAGCAGCGAGCTGATGGGCTCCATGGCGAAGTAGACCACGAAGAGGGCGGCCACGAGCCACATGATCCAGTGCACCTTCTTGGCCTTGCCGGCAAAGGTAGCCATCAGGGCATAAGCGATGAAGCCCACACCAATACCGTTAGCAATGGAGTAAGTAAAGGGCATGACCACGATGGTGAGGAAGGCCGGAATGGCCTCCTCCATGCGGTTCCACTCGATGTCCTTGAGCTGTGCCGCCATCATCACGCCCACGACGACGAGGACGGGGGCCGCTGCCTCAATGGGCACGATCTCGTAGAGCGGGGTGAGGAACATGGCCAGCAAGAAGATCACACCGGTCACCACGTTGGCCAGGCCGGTGCGGGCACCGTCACCGATGCCGGCCGCCGAATCAGCAAACACCGTGTTGGAGGAGACCGAACCGGCGCCTCCGGCAACGGCGCCAAAGCCCTCAACCACCAGGGCGGTCTTCATGTTCGGAAGGTTGCCCTTCTCGTCCACGAGGTTGGCTTGCTTGCCCAGGCCGTTCATGGTGCCCATGGCGTCGAAGAAGTTGGTGAGCAGCAGGGTGAAGATCAGCAAGACCGTGGAGACCACGCCGAGTTTGGTAAAGGCGCTAATCGGATCGACCTGGCCCACAATCGAAAGATCCGGCAGACCACCCAAGGAACTGGGCACCTCCGGGGTAGCCATGCCCCAGTCCTCGGAACCGGTCAGCGCCTGAATGATCATGGCGATGATGGTGGTAATGACGATGCCAATGAACAGCCCGCCGCGAACCTGGCGGATGACGAAGAAGGCGGAGAGAATCAGGCCCACGACAAAGACGAAGGCCGGCCACGTAGCGATCGAGCCGTTAACGCCCAGGCTCACCGGAACAGTGGTCATCGCGGCATCCGGCACGCGGGTAACAAAGTGACCATCCACGAAACCGATGAGCGCGATGAACATACCAATGCCCACGCCCATCGCTGCCTTCATGGAGGCCGGGATGGCATCGAAGACGGCCTGGCGGAAGCCAGAGATGGCCAGCAGGACGATGATGATGCCTTCGATGACGACGAGGCCCATCGCCTCGCGCCATTCCAGGCCGTTGAGGGAAACCATCGTCACGGCGACGAAGGTGTTCATACCCAGGCCCGCAGCCATGGCGAACGGATAGCGGGCGATCATGCCGAAGGCGATGGTCATGACACCGGCCACCAATGCGGTGGCGGCGGCGACCTGCGGGATGCCCAGGGTGGTGCCGGCAGCGTCAGCGGACGTGCCCAGGATGAGAGGGTTGAGGAGGATGATGTAGGCCATCGCGAAGAACGAGACCACGCCGGCGCGGACCTCGGTTCCCACGGTGGATCCGCGTTCGGAAATCTTGAAATAGCGATCGATAGCTGCGTTCATCGTGAGAGAGCGCCCCTTCTATCTAGAGAAATGAAGTTTTACCTGCTAAGGGTGCTCCATCCAGGCACTAAAACGCAAACCCCGCACGCTGCGTCGTTGCTGCGTGCGGGGAGAAAGGCGAGCCTCTTAAAAGATCGGCTTCTCATCATCAAAGGGACGCTCCTGCTCCGATCCCTCCTCACGGATGGTCGTGCCGGAATGCGCACCGCACCCGTAGGTGGCGTGCACCACTTTCCCGTCCGCCGAGTATTCATTGGCACAGACGCCGTAATTAGGTATCAGCTCAAGACAGAAAGCACAGGTTTTGCACTGCAGCTGCGCCTGCGCTGCCATCTCCGAATTCGGCCCATACTTCTTGCGCCAGCGATCCTTAGCTTCCTTGAGGCCTGCCTCGGAAAGCTTCCCATCATCAAGCCTTTCATCACCGGGCGCGGGCGGCATGAGGTCGCCCGGGCCAAGGTCCCCTGGGCGCAGGCGCTCGGAATAGGGCACCCACTCGGGTGCTTGGAGGGCCTGGCCGCCGGGAACGAGCGCGACCTCGTTAACGGTCGGTGTGCGCGAGCCCTCCGCGCAGGCGACGACAGCATGCCACTCCCACCCCGGATAGCCCGGCACGTGGGCGTCGAAACGGTGAGTGGCCACGTTGCGGCCTACTCCGGCAACGCCGCGGTGCTTGCCGACGTCCCCCTCACCTACCTCTTCCACGGCCCGGCGCGCCAAGTCGACGGCGGTCGAATCGAGAAGCGGGGAATGCATCTTTTTCTTGCGAGTCACCCTCCCATTATTAATCACGCACCAAGCCATAGTGCACAATGACAGTCATGGCCCTCCCACACCTCACTCTCGCGTCTCGCGCACTAGCTGCAGCTCTCTCCGCCGGTGTTCTCCTCGCACCGCTTGCGTCGTGCTCCTCCCAACCCGCAGGCGATCACGCGGTGTCATCTGCCTCTTCGGCGTCATCTTCCTCGTCGATGGGGAGCGGTGGGACGTCGCCAAGCGCACGCTCCCCAGAACGCTTGGGCGTTACCGTCCTAGACACCGCACCCCTGCCGCCCGATACTTTTACCCAGGGGCTGGAGGTCGACCCCGATGGCAACCTGCTGATCGGCACCGGGCTCAACGGCAAGTCCCGCCTGCTGCGCCTCAGCCCGGGTGCAGAGGCCCCACAGGAAGAAACCTCGCTGGAAAGCTCATTCTTCGGAGAGGGAATCACGCAGACCAACGCCGGCATCTGGCAGCTGACCTGGAAATCCGGGACAGCTTTCCTGCGGGATTCCGCCACCTTTGAGGAACTGGACCGCGCTAGCTATGACGGCGAGGGATGGGGCCTGTGTAACGCGGGATCCGAACTCATCATGTCCGACGGCTCCGCCAAGCTGCGCCACCTCGATCCGAAGGCCTTCGCAGAGCTCGCCCCGCGCACCGAAGTCACCCTCGACGGCTCCCCCGTGGATAACATCAACGAGCTTGAGTGCGTCGATGGTGCGGTCTATGCCAACGTCTGGATGAGCGAGGATATCCTGCGCATCGACCCGGAATCCGGCGCTGTCACCGCCGTGATCGATACCGCAAACCTCAACCACTCCCCTTCTACGGATCCCAACGCCGTCCTCAACGGCATCGCCCGAATCCCGGGCACCGACGAGTTTTGGATCACCGGCAAGCTCTGGGATGAGCTGTACCGGGTGCGCTTCGAGTAGGATTCTCAGCCATGGCTACCGTGAAGCAAGCAAGGAAGAAGTCGCTGCTGCAGTTTCTGGCGCTCATTATCGCCGTGGCGGTCATCGTCGTGGCGGTGGTGCTGTTCCAAAAGTGGAGGAATGACCGCCCGGGCCCCGAGCCACAGGACGTCACCATCACGGCCACGGTGGGCTCCGACACCCTTGACGTTGCACCCTATAGCGTCTGCGAGCCTGGCACCGACTGCAAGGAAGGCGAGGTTCCCAACCTCACGGTGGGCCCCGATGACACCTTGAAGTTGGAGATCCCCGAGGCCATCTCTAACCACGAGTGGTCCGTGCTGTCCATCTATGATGACCCGGCCGCCAATGACAGCACCTCTCACGGCGCCAACGAGACCACCTCGCTGGACATCCCCGGCTCTGTACCGCCGATTGAGGCCTCCACCGGTGAGCGCCCCAAGCTGATGGTGGTGGAGATTTCTACGCTCATGATTGGCCACGATGCCAATGGCGAGGAGACCCCGATGCAGACGGTGTGGTCCCTGTCCACCATGACGGATGAAGAACTCAAGGAGTCCAAGGCCACGGGCGAAGCACCAGCTGAGAAGTAGCGCCCCTGTCCCACCGATCGACAAAGTGCCCTAGTTGCCAAACTTAGGGCTGATCATTGAAAAATCAGCCTAACTTTTGGCAACTAGGGCACTTTTCAGTCATCGGCCTACGAATGTAGGCCGCCCCTTAGCTATCCAAGTCCTTGGCAATAGCGCGCAGAATCTCAGCCACCTGACGGCCGGTTTTGCGCTCTGGGTAGCGGCCTTGGCTCAGCACGGGCTGCACTTGGGTTTCGAGCAACGTCATGACGTCGGAAAGCATGCTCGACAGCTCCTCCGGCTTGCGGGCCGGGGTACGGCGGCGCGGGGAATCAAGGACCTTCACGCGCAGCGCCTGCGGGCCGCGGCGGCCAGCAGCGAAGTCGAACTCGATTCGCTGGCCTTGATACAGCTCATCAACGCCCTTGGGCAGCACGTTGCGACTAACGTAGACGTCTTCATCGCCAGGGTTGCTGACAAAGCCGAAGCCCTTGTCCGCGTCATACCACTTCACTTTGCCGATAGGCATGGTTCTTCACTCACTTTCTTTCCGTCTCTCCTCTTTAGAAAGCTTAGGCGCTGCCATGCACCAGGCCTGTAGGCCGCAAGCATTCCGGGACGAGGAGGCGCGGCGTAATTAATACCGAAGCGGCCGCGCGGAGGAACTATCCGTGGAACTTATAAAGAGATACATCTTAACCTCCCCACGCTCCGCCAGAGAAACTTGCCCCAGAGTTCACCCCATCAACCACACCCATAACACGTGTGACGTAGCTAACATTCCCGCCGCGAACAGGGGAAACATAGATAAATCGGCATGATTGTTACCGTTTTGGAGCATTTAACGTGACTGTTTCGTTATAAACCGCTACTCTTTCCCACAGGCACTTCGGCCGCCGGCCGTGGAAGTCTCGCCCCAGACACAGTCCGGGCTTCCACTAGGCGGCCGCATATGATGTGCATGACTATGAACATCAACTGCAAGACATTATGCCGGACTGGGCATCATCTGGGCGCGAGAAAGCAAGAACAACCTAGAGAAGGAATACTTTAATGGGACGCCACTCCGCTAAGAACAAGTCCATCGCCACCAAGTTTGCCGCCTCCACCGTTGCCGTGGGTGCCGCCGCAGCCATCATGGCACCGAACGCTGCCGCTGCACCGGATTCCGATTGGGACCGCCTCGCGCAGTGCGAGTCCGGCGGCAACTGGGCCATCAACACCGGCAACGGTTACCACGGCGGCCTGCAGTTCAACGCTCAGACCTGGCAGGCCTACGGCGGCGGTGAGTTCGCTCCGACCGCTAACCTGGCAACCCGCGAGCAGCAGATCGTTGTTGCTGAGCGCACCCTGGCACAGCAGGGTTGGGGCGCATGGCCGGCTTGCTCCGCAAGCCTGGGCCTGAACTCCGCCCCGACCCCGCGTGATGCAAGCGCAGCCGCAGCCCCGGCCGAGGAGAAGACCGCTCCGGAGGCTCCGGCTGACGCCCCGCAGGCCGTTCAGGAGGCCGCTGAGGAGCCCACCGATGAGCTGGCTTCCGACGCCCTCTACTCCCTCATCCAGGACACCGCCACCCAGTACGGCCTGACGATTCCGGCCTCCTTCACCGAGCAGTACAAGGCAAATCGCCACGACTTCAACGCCTTCTACTCCGCCAACCGCCACGTCATCGACCCGCTGGCACAGGTTCTGGCTGCACGCTAAGCAGCGCGCCGCGCCGTGCAAGCACGGCACATCGAGGCAAACTCTAACTACATAAAACAGAAGAGACCAGCTGGAGGAAATCCAGCTGGTCTCTTCTGTTTTGCCTTGACCTCAACCGCGGCGGTGCCCTCAGCGCGCAAGCTATCGAATACACTGCTGGACGGTTTCAAAACCCAGGCGAAATAGTCATCCACGTTTTCGGCGCGCGCGACGCCGCCAGCGCCCGTACCATGTCCCCATGGAACAACGCTATTCCGCATTTGCTGGTACCCCGACTGAGCGCTTCGAAAATGCTGTCCGCGCCGACTTTAAAACAGACCACCTGATCACAGAACAAAACGTCAACTCAATTGCGTTTTTCATCACCTTCCGCCCCGACGGCAGCTTCCAGTACACCAACCTCGCTGAAATCGGTGACAAGAAAGAGAACCTATTCACCGAGACTCTTCGCTACAGCGAGTACAACGAAGTTGCCCATGCCAAGCTCCTCGTGGACCTCTACCCCAAAACTCACTGGTTGCGCCTCGAGAACAACGGTGGCGATACACCGCCCGAGGACGCCCCTGAATGGGTAGCCACCACACTGACCGCGTACTACGACCGCAAGATGGGCACCTTTGAATACTCCTTGCAGGACCACCTCACGAAAGAAGAGGTACCGAAGAAGAAGGAGGACTTGCGCGAGGAAGGCCTGCGCGTAAGGAAGAAGGCGATCTCGGCGGCCCAGATGGGTGGCTTCTTTTCCCCCTTACGGTTAATGGGTATGCCCAATGCAGAAATCGATTACCTCGACGGAACGGAAGCAGAGCTCGATCCGTATTTTGGCCAGCTCTACGAAGCCCTGGGAACAGAGCTCAGTGAATCTGCCGGGACGTGGGATGCCTCCCTTATTCACTTCGTCGTGGTCAACGGCGCCAAAGGCATAGCGTTGCGCCAGGTGGATCCGGTCCTCTACCGCAAGGACGGGGTCTACACCAACGCGGTTTTCTCCCGCACCACACTAGAGAAGCCGGCCGTTGAGCTCGTGCGCGCCGCGTCGCGCGGAATGGACTTTGACGTGGCCGTTGTGTGGGTAAAGGTAGACCGCGAAACCGAGAAGTTTAGAGGCGGCATCCTCTGGAACGCCACAGCCGTTCCCTATATCATGACGCCACTCACGTGGGTAAACATTGCGAATACATTCTTCCCCTTCGAGGAAGAGTTTCAGAAGCAGAATACAGAGGCTCCGGAGGAGCAGGCTTAGGCTTTCCAGGCAGCTACCAACACGTATAGCCCCACCGAGGAGAACATTCTCGGAGGGGCTGAAAGCCGGCCGCCGGCTGAAAGGCCGCGGCCTCACCACACATGAATGCGCAGCTATCTGCGCAGCCGATTAGTGGTTGATGCGGGTGTACGGGTGTACGTAGTTCAGCTTCTCTGCCGGCATCGGCAGAATCAGATCGTCACCATACGGGCTGGATGCGCCAGCAAACGGTGCAGTGATCTCAGTAATGACGTGCTCGCGGGGGCTGTTCTTCGGCCAAGCCGGGGATACGAAGCCTTTGTTCTCATTCGACATGCTCCTCATTATTCCAAACCCCGCGGCAAAAAGTAACTCAAAGAAGCAACAAGTGCCCCATCCCTCCCCCATCTAAAAAATTTCTCTAGCTACAACGACTAGGGCGTTGGTCCATCGCACGAAAGCGGTAAACGTCTCTGTTAAACAGCAAACCGTACGCGACGGTTACACCGCGAGCGCTGAACTGCTCGACCGCTCAAGCCAGCCGCCGGCTGCACGGCGATGAGACGCATATCTACGCATTAAAGCCCATGCGCTGTCGAACAAGCTGGCAAAGCAGAGCAAGCACGGCCACCGCCGCCGCAGAGCCGCACAGAACAATCGGCGCCGCATGCGCAGCGACCAACAGTGAACCGATGGTCGCCCCCAGGGCTGAGCCCAGATAGTTCGCCGAAGCATTCGCAGCCACAGCCGTAGCACCATCGGTAGGATTCGTCTGAAGCAGAACATGTTGCTGAGGCGCGAGAGATGCCCAACCACACAATCCCCAAATGAACAAACTCCCCACCAGTACTTCTGGAATCTCACTTTGGCTCATGCCGGCAAGTGCACATGCAAGGACAGCGAGGATGACAGAACTCAAGCGAAGGGGATTAAACCTGTCCACGAGCCTCCCGATTCCTAACGCCCCGACCGCCCCGCCGAGCCCCCAAATCCAAATCGCCATGTTCTGATGCGAAGCAAGACTTCCCGCGGAAAGAACGACTGCCAGGTAGGTGTAAAGCCCCAAAGAACTGACACCTGTCAGTAGTGTCACAGTTACTGTGAGGAGATTCTTTGGTCGCGCTATGGATCGCAGCCGTTCAGCGGGGGCTGAGGCTGGAATTGCTGGCAGTTCACCGCCACGCAGCGCGATGCCTGCCAGCGCTGCGCCACCGATGATCACGATCAACAGGATCGCAGCTCGCCAGCCCCAACGCTGCGCCAGGGCCAAGCCGACAGGGACGCCGAACACAGTACCGACCGCCAATCCAGCAAGCACCAGCGCCACCGCGCGCCCTCGACGTTGCTGTCCCACGATTTCGGCGGCGACTGCGGACGACAGCGGCGAGTAGACGCCTGCTGCTGCACCAGCCACCACACGAGTGACCAGAAAGAATCCCACTGTCGGCGAAAGCGCCGTAGCCAAGTTCGCCACAGTAAACACCAGCAAGGTGGCAAGAAGGCTGCTCCGTGACCTCTGCCCAGCTCGCCCTGCCAGCAAGGGCCCCACGATCGCGTACGAGCCCGTGAAAGCCGCAACGCCCAGCCCGACCGTGGCTTCCTTTGCACCGAGGGAAGTTGCAATGAATGGAAGGAGACCCGCGACGACGTATGCATCCAAGCCGAGCGCTACGCTACCTAGGACAAAAGGCCATAGCCGATGCATCATGACTGATCCACCCCATAACCTGCGTTGGCGATTGCCGTTGCAAGCACTCCCGGGAAAAGTTGGTCTAGGTCTTCGCGCCGCAACCGGATCAAACACGCACGACCCGCACTCCGAGTCCACGTCACCCCTGCTTCCCGCAACATGCGCGTGTGATACGTCAGCGTCGACCGCGGCAAATCGTCCGCCAGCTCCAAACTGTCATGCTCTTCCCCGTCTGCTAACCGGCGGATCATCTCCAGCCTCGTAGGGTCGCTCAAGGCAGCAAACACGCCAACCAAAGTGATTTCGTCAGTACCCGGATGGCGGTAAACGCGAGGTGACATTAAACCTCCAAAAATTGTGCAGTAATTCTTGCACAATAATCGTACAACAATTGTTGCACAGTCGCAGTGGCCCGCTAGCCCCTCAATCAACTTCTAAGCCAGTGCAGTGGTTTCCTCTGTTTCAGGACGGTCCAAACTTGCTCTTCACCGAAGCACTAAGCTTGAGTGCCATCATGACCTCCCCCTCAAACCGCGCCCACCTCACCGAGAGCTACCGCGAATGGCTCAGCCAACTACCCGCTGAAGACTTACGCGCCCTGCTGAGCAACCGCAGCGATGTTCTCTCCCCCGCGCCGAGGGACTTCGACGCGCTGGCCTCGCGCCTGACACTTCCGATGCATGTCGCGGATGCCTTGGCGGCAAGCAACGCCGAGCAGCTCGCTGCCTTGGAGGACATCGCACAACGCGGCGGCGAGGTCGACATGGTGGAAGACACCAACCCCACAATCACGAAACAGCTCAAGGAGCGCGGCCTCGTCTTCGGTGACGCACCGCAGGTACGCATCGTCACCGCGGTGATGGGCTCGCTTCCCACCGGCTGGTCGCTGCGCAACCAAGTCGAGTTCGATGAAAAGGACCTAGCCACGCTTGCTCCCGAAGAGCGCCGAGTCCTCGATGCCTTAAGCACTAGCGACGGCATGGGCTATACCACCGACACCGAGCCAGACATCAACTCCGAGGATCCTGCCAAGCGCCTGCTGGCCAAGGGCTTCTTGGAGCGTATCAACGCTCACTCGGTGCGCCTGCCGCACTCGCTTGCCCGCCTGCTGGCTGGTGATACCACCCCGCCCATTCCCACCACCCCCTCGGGGCGCGCCGGAACCCCGGAGCCGGATACCAAGGCGGATGACGCCGGTGCCGCAGCTGGCCTGGAAGCCGTGCGCGGCATGGAGCGGCTTATCGAGTTGCTTGGAAGCCATCCGGTAGCGCTGCTCAAGGATTCTTCGGTCGGCGTTCGCCCCCTCAACCAGCTGGCCAAGGATCTCGCTCTGGAGAAGGAGGAGGTCGCGCGACTCATCTGTTTGGGCCACCACGCTAGGCTTCTCCACCGTGGCGAGCCGGATGGCCTGGAAGGACACTTCCTCGCCCCGACCACCGGGTCCCAGGAATGGCTCGGGGCCGATCTCGGGGAGAAGTGGCGCATTCTTCTCGACGCCTGGCGTACCTCCCCCTGGGCCAGCTGGGCTGAGACCCGGGTGCTCGCGGAGGATAGCCTCGTGCGCCGCCTGCCGCGCTTCCGCGCTTTCGTTCTCGGCGTCTATGCACACTCCGCAGTCGCGCTGAATGACGATGAGTTCTGGGAGGATCTGCGCTTTCGCTCCCCACTCTTTGCCAGCCACACGCGCACGGTGACCATTGAGCAACTGCGCGCCGAAGCCGAATGGATCGGTGCTATAGCGCTGGGCAAGGCTACCCGCGTGCTGGGTGATTCCGCCGCGGCCGCCAGCCTCGTCCCCGATACCGTCAGCGAATTCATCATCCAACAAGATCTCACCGTCCTCGTGCCCGGACCCCTCGAGCCAGACACGCACCGTACCCTCGCCTCCCTGGCGGACCTCGAATCCCCAGGCCTGGCCAGCGTGTACCGCATCAGCGAGTCCACCATTCGCCGCGGTATGGACCATGGGCTCACCGCCCAGGAAATGACCGACTTTTTGGAAAAGCATTGCCCGACGGGCGTGCCGCAGGCGTTGGAGTTTGCCATCGGGGACGTCGCCAAGCGCCATGGCACCCTCCGCAGCGGGCCGGCGATCTCATACCTGCGCAGCGAGGACCCCGCGCTCCTGGAGCTCGCCGTCGCATCCGTTCCCGATCTGCGCTTGCTCGCGCCCACCGTCGCGATATCGCAGCTGCGCGTGGGCGAGCTGCTGGAGAAGATGCGAGCAAAGGGCCTATCCCCCACCCCGGAGGATGAATCCGGCGCTTCCCTTACCGTCGCCCCCGAGCCCTACCTTTTGCCCACGCCCCGCACGAAGCCGCGCAAGCGCGAGCCCGCCTCGGTGGAGCAGGCGCTTCAGGCTTTGCAGAAGTCGGCGCAGGACCCGAGCCAACACCAGGAGGAGGAGCCGGATCCGCTCACCCTGGCCCGCGCCGCCGCGCGCTTCCACGCCGATATCGTGATTTCCTATGCCGATAAAAGCGGCGATATCCGCACCGTGACCGTGACACCACTCTCCGTTGAGGGCGGCTACATTGATGCCCTAGGCACCGCGGGCAAGCCCGTGCGTTTCCCGGTTCACCGCATTTCCTCCGTCCGCTTCGCCGACAGGGATTAAGCCCTTCCCTGACGCACAGAGTAGAAAGGCCCCAGACATGCCCGGACCGCTCATCGTCCAATCGGACAAGACTGTCCTCCTCGAGGTGGATCACCCGCAGGCCAACGAGGCCCGCGCAGCGCTCGCTCCTTTTGCCGAGCTGGAGCGCGCGCCCGAGCACATCCACACCTATCGCATCACCCCACTGGCGCTGTGGAATGCGCGTGCCGCCGGGCACGATGCTGAGCAAGTCGTCGACGTCTTAGAGAACTACTCCCGCTTCCCGGTGCCGCAGGCACTGCTGATCGACGTCGCCGAGACCATGTCGCGCTACGGCCGCGTGCGCCTGCTGGCCCACCCAGCCCACGGTCTCATCCTCGAATCGGACGAGCCCGTCATCCTCGAAGAGCTCACGCGCACCAAGAAAGTCAGCGAGTTGCTGGGCCCGCGCATCGATGACAGCACTATCGCCGTTCCACCCTCCGCGCGCGGGCGCCTCAAACAAGAGCTGCTTAAAGCCAGCTGGCCCGCCGATGACCGCGCCGGCTACGTCGACGGCGAATCCCATCCCATCGCGCTGAGTACGGAGGAGGTGGACTGGCAGCTTCGCGATTATCAGCAGTACGCCGCCGATTCCTTCTGGTCCGGTGGCTCCGGCATCGTGGTCCTGCCCTGTGGCGCGGGCAAAACCATCGTGGGTGCTGCCGCCATGGCTAAAGCACAGGCCACCACGCTCATCCTCGTGACCAACACCGTAGCTGGGCGCCAATGGCGCGATGAGCTGCTGCGCCGCACCAGCCTCACGCCGGAGGAGATTGGTGAGTACTCGGGGGAGAAGAAGGAAATCAAGCCGATTACCATCGCCACCTACCAGGTGGTCACCCGCAAGACCAAGGGCGAATACCGCGCGCTCGAGCTCTTCGATTCCCATGACTGGGGCCTTATTATCTACGACGAAGTGCACCTCCTGCCGGCCCCAGTTTTCCGAATGACCTCCGACCTGCAATCGCGCCGCCGCTTAGGACTGACCGCCACACTCATCCGCGAGGACGGCCGCGAAGGCGATGTCTTTTCGCTCATCGGTCCCAAGCGATATGACGCACCGTGGAAGGAACTGGAATCCGCCGGCTACATCGCCACCGCGGACTGCGTCGAGGTGCGCGTGGACATGACGCAGGAGGAGCGCCTGCTCTATGCCACGGCACAGGCGCGGGAGAGGTATAGGATTGCGGCGTCGGCAAGCGCTAAGCTGCGGGCCGTCGACAAGCTGCTAAAGAAGCATGCAGGTCAGCAAGCACTCATCATCGGCGCCTACGTGGACCAGCTGGAGGAGCTCGGTGAGCACCTCAGCGCGCCCGTCATCGACGGCAAGACCTCCACCGCCAAACGCGAAAAGCTCTTCCAGCAATTCCGCGAGGGCGAGCTTCCCACCCTGGTGGTCTCCAAGGTCGCGAACTTCTCCATCGATCTCCCCGAAGCCGCCCTGGCCATCCAGGTTTCCGGCACCTTCGGCTCCCGTCAGGAGGAAGCCCAGCGCCTAGGTCGCCTGCTGCGTCCGAAGAAGGACGGGCAGGAGGCCACCTTCTACACATTGGTGGCGCGCGAATCGATCGATGCGGAATACGCCATGCACCGCCAGCGCTTTTTGGCCGAGCAAGGTTATGCCTACCGGCTGGTGGACGAAGTAGACTTGTGAGCTGATGAAGATTTTCAAGTTTGACGTCAACGAAGACTTTGCCAAGAAGAACAACGAGCTCCTGCGTGATTCCTCGCGCCTGCGCAATTCCGGCCTCATCATGGGCTTGGTTCTTATCCTCGGTGCCCTCGCCGTTTACTTGGGCATGGATGCCGTCTGGCGCATCACGCTGGCCGTCGGCATGGTGCTCTTCGGAATCTTTTGCGCCGTTGTTGGCATCATGGCCTCAAGCAAGGTCGGCACGGCACAAAAGCTCTATGACTCTTATCCGCTTGCCCCGGCCGTCGTCGCGGAGGTCAACGAGCGCGACATGGTCCTCATGGCCTTGGTAAACACCAATGTTGACCCGAAGGCGCCGCCGCGGTGGGGCGCATGCCTGCGCACGGTCACGAGCATTCCAGGCATCAAGCGCACCGTGGGAACTAAGGTCCCGGTGGCCGCTGTTTCCGGCCAGCGCAGCAGCAGCGATAAAGACCATTGGCAGCAGATCACCCCGATGCCAATTGCTTGGGGCACCCCGGATGCGGAGACCGTGACGATTGCACGCAAGTCCATTCCGGAGGATCAGTGGCAGCGCCTGGAGCGCGCACGCAAGCGTCTGACTGACGTCAAGGCTACGAAGTACGATCTGTTGGTGCTCTAAATGACTGTTCACAGGCTTGAAGAATTTGGCGAAACCATCTTTGCCACCATGACCGCGCTTGCTGTGGAGCATGACGCGGTGAACTTGGGCCAGGGTTTCCCCGATAGCGATGGCCCACAGCGCATGCTGGAGATTGCCCAGGAGAATATCGCCGGCGGCAACAACCAATACGCTCCCCTACGCGGGGTCCCAGAACTGGTCGACGCCATCGCGGAGGCCTACTCCGTGCCGCAGGACCACGTCGTGGTCACCGCCGGTGCTACCGAGGCCATCACCGCAACAGTCTTGGGCCTCGTGGAGCCCGGCCAGGAGGTCATCGTCCTCGAGCCTTATTACGACGCCTATATCGCCGCCATCGCGCTTGCCGACGCCACCCGCATCCCCGTCCCCTTGAAGGAATCCGGCAACAGCTGGGATATCGACGTTGCTGCGGTACGTGCGGCCGTGACCGATAAGACCGCCATGGTCATCATCAATACCCCGCACAACCCGACCGGCTCGGTCTTCTCCCGCGAGGCACTCACCGAGCTTGCCGAGCTCTGCGTGGAGAAGGACCTCCGCGTGTTGGCCGATGAAGTCTACGAAAACCTCACCTTCGGCACCGCCGAGCACGTCAGCATCGCCTCCCTGCCGGGGATGGCCGAGCGCACCGTCACGGTGTCTTCTGCCGCCAAATCCTTCAACTGCACCGGCTGGAAGACCGGCTGGGCCATTGCGGAGCCTAAGCTTCTCGACGGCGTCATCAAAGCCAAGCAGTTCACCACCTTCGTCTCCACCACGCCCTTCCAGCCCGCCGTGGCGCATGCCCTGCGTTATGAACAAGAATGGCTGGACGGCATGGTGTCTGAGCTTGCAGAGTGCCGCGGCATCCTAGTGGAAGGGCTAGAAAACTTGGGCTTCCACGTCCACGACACCGGCGGCACCTACTACGTGGTTGCCGATGTCTCCCCCACCGGAATGACCGGCGTGGACTTCTGCATGCAGCTGCCCGCAACAAAGGGCGTGGCAGCCATCCCGCTGGCCGCCTTCACGGACAACCCAGAGCCGTGGAAGTCCAAGGTTCGCTTTGCCTTCTGCAAGCGTCCGGAGATCATCCGCGAAGCGGTGCGCCGTATGATGCACAATTGCTAGAAAAGCTCTCCGGGGCTTTATCACCAGCGTCCCCGACCGGAACGGGGCAAACTCTGTATTGTGGCTCACATGTCACAGCAACATTATGAATACGGCTTTGGCTCTCCCACGGAGAGATTCGAGCTGGCGGTACGTCATTCATTCGTCACAGACCCAACCATCAAAGAGCAGAACGTCGAGTCCATTACCTTCTTCGCCGTCTGGCAAAAGGCCGCCGGGTTTATCTACGTCAATGTCGCTGAAATCACGGGTGCACCACCCTTTGACAGGGTTCTGCGTTATAGCGAAGCACACGAACGCATTCACCAGAATCTGTTGCTAGACCTCTTTCCGCCCAACTTTGCGGGTGAACTGCATGGCCTGCAGCAAGCACAGGAGGCTTTCAACGCAAGTAACATCGTGGCAACGTTGCTGGCCGTGCGCTATGACTACAAGCTGGATAGCTTTACGTATGACCGGAAAGACTACCCCGACCACTACACTCCGCCGAGTAGCCTCGAGGAGCTCTCTCCCATTGCACAGGATTTGAAAGACCAGAGCCACAAGAACGCACAATCTGGCCAGTTCTCCTACCCGGCTTTGGACTACGCCATACCACCCGCAGCCTATGGGAATGGCACCAACGGCGACGATGGTAGCTTAGTCAAGCAACTCATCAACGACGTCAAACCATCCATTCAGCTTTTCAACCAGACCTCCAGTGGAGACTGGGACGGTTTCGCCATGAACTTTGTCGTGCGCAAGGCAACGGGAGGTACCTCCCTCCGCCAAGTTGATGCGATCTTCTGCTGGAATAACGGCAGCTATCGCATCGCCTCTATCCCTCGCCGCGAGGTCCACAACAGTGCAGTTGCGCTCATCGAGCAACAGTCCTACGGGCAAGAATTCGAACTAGCGGTCATCCGCCTCAAATACCGTCAAAAGGACGGCTTTGCACTGAGAATCGAGTGGAACGGTGAGGCTATCCCATTTGTTGGTTCTCCGTTGAACAGCAAGAGCTTGGTCCATAACGAATGGCCCTTGTAATGGGAGTCCGCGGCAATACCACCTAGTTGCTGCTCGCGTTGGGAAAACGAGAAGGAGACCGTTAAAGCAGTGATGGTGCTTTAACGGTCTCTTCGTTGTTTGTATTGAGTTGTTTGTTGTTGTTTGGTGTCGGCGGTTTCTTACTCTCCCACAACCTCCCGGTTGCAGTACCATCAGCGTTAGCAGGCTTAGCTTCCGGGTTCGGAATGGGACCGGGCGTTTCCCTGCTGCTATAGGCCACCGACAAACACTTAGGGCAACGTCTGGTTGCTGGTGTTGTGTCAGATACTGTGTAGTGGACGCGAACACGGCAGTGTGATTAATTTACTGTTGTGTTTGTTGTTGACACACCCTAAAGAATGGGTGTGTGTGTTTGTTTTGGTCTATTAGTACCAGTAGCCTTCACACCTTGCGGTGCGTCCAGGTCTGGCCTATCAACCCCATCGTCTTTGGGGGACCTCAAATGAAACCTC
>NZ_JAMKFF010000015.1:0-30711 GCF_023574125.1 Corynebacterium intestinale | reverse complement strand
ACTTTCCAACCACCACACTAAAGGCAGTTCATATCCGGTATTAGACCCAGTTTCCCAAGCTTATCCCAGAGTGCAAGGCAGATCACCCACGTGTTACTCACCCGTTCGCCACTCGAGTACCCCTTGCAAGCAAGAGGCCTTTCCGTTCGACTTGCATGTGTTAAGCACGCCGCCAGCGTTCGTCCTGAGCCAGGATCAAACTCTCCACAAAAAGGCCGTGAAAAGCCCAAACCTAACAAACAGACAAACCACAACAAACAACACCACAAAAAGCAGTGTCACCTGAACTGGCTATCCAAAAATTACATAAAGAAAAAATCCAACCAACCCCCAACCCGACGGGGCACAAAAGGAGGCTGGCAAAGTCAGAAGATTTTAAATCATTTACGCCCAAACAACTTATGTTATTTACAATGACGCCGCTTGAAAGAAAAGCGCCATCCGGCATACACCAACCGTGATACGCATACGGCGTATCACAGCCACAATGAATAAAATCAACCAACACAAAAAGTACATTGGCACACTATTGAGTTCTCAGACATCATCCGCACACCACACAAGAAATTAACCAAACGTTAACCTCTCTGCAGCGGCCCGAACAACCCTACCCAACAAGCTCAACCAAAGTCAAACCCGCCGAACAAACATTGCCCGAACATCTACCACCAGTTAACCTCCCGGCTACCTCGCGGCGACTCGGATAAATATACGCACACCCCCAACAAACAACAAATCCCCAGGAAAATACGCATTTTGGCGCTCTTCCTGGGGCGGTTTTCTAACTGTCGGGCAGTCCACCCGAATGTTAATAGCTAGTGGTAACAGGCCAAGAGCCCATCCGGTCCGTCGATGACCGTGATGGGGGTTTCAAAGATTGGAGTCAGGATGTCATCGCGCATGATGTCCTCCGGCCCACCGAAGGCAACGATGCTACCGTCCTTGGCCGCACAGATATAGTCGGCGTAGCGGGCAGCGAAGTTGATGTCGTGCAACACGATGATGATCGTGCGGCCGAATTCCTTGGCGGCCTTTCGCAGGTGCTTCATCATCTCGACCGAATGGGAAATGTCGAGGTTATTGAGGGGTTCGTCGAGAAGCACGTAGTCCGTCTCCTGGCACAGCACCATCGCCACGTAGGCGCGCTGTCGCTGGCCGCCGGAGAGTTCATCGAGGTAGCGGTTCTCCAATTCGCCAAGGCGGAAGAAGTCAATGTATCGCGAGACTACCTCTTCGTCTTCTGCAGTCAGACGCCCCTTTGAGTAAGGGAACCGGCCGAAGCTCACCAGCTGGCGCACGGTCAGCTTGGTAATGAAGTGGTTTTCTTGGCGCAGGATGGAGAGGATCTTCGCCAAGTCCTGCGATTTCGTGGAGGACACGTCGTAACCGGCGACCTCGATGGTACCCTCGTCGACGTCGAGAAGCCGGCCAATCATCGTCAGCATCGTGGACTTGCCCGCGCCGTTCGGCCCAATCAGCGCGGTGATACCGCCGGAGGGGATCTCCAGATCGATGGGGCCAATGTTGGTCTCACCGGAGTAGGACTTGGAAACTTTGGAAAGCTTGATCACAGCTTGCCCTTTCGCAGAATGACCAGAAGGAAGACACTGCCACCCACTAGCTCGATAATGATGGAGACCACACCCTGTGCGTAAAAGACGTGCTCCATCAGGAAGTAGGCGCCGGTGAGTACAGCGAAGGCGGTGGCTATAGCCATCGGGAAGAGGAAACGGTGGTCATAAGTCTCCGCCGCCTGGTAGGCCAACGTTGCTACGAGGAATCCGAGGAAGGTCATGGGCCCGACGAGCGCGGTGCTCGTGGCCATGAGGATGGAGACCAAAATCAGCGTGTAGATGGCGTTGACCTTGTGGTTAACGCCCAGGTTTGTGGCGGCATCTCTTCCTAATGCCAACACGTTGAGCTGACGGGAGTTGAGGAACATCAACAGTGTCACCGCAATGACCAGCGGAATCGCGATGGGATAGTACTCACTTTCCGCGTTGTTAACGGAGCCAAAAAGCCGCGCGGTGAGCACATCGAACTCGCTGGGGGTGAGCATGCGCTGCATAAACGTTGCCAACGAGCCGAGGCCGCCGCCGATAATGATGCCCACGAGCAACATCGCATGCATGTTGTTGCGGCGGCTAGTCAGCAGCCAAGAATACAGCACCACAGACAGCGCCACCATGAGCGCGAGCTGCATGAGAAAGGTTCCCATGGTCCGCGCCTGGGTCAGGCCGGCAGCACCGAGGAAGAAGACCGTAGCCGTATTGATGGCCACGTACAGGGATTCAAAGCCCATGATGGAGGGCGTGAGGATTCGGTTGTTGGTCACCGTGTGGAAAGCTACCGTGGCGACTGCTTGGCACACGGCGACAACCGCCATGGCGGTCACCGCATCAGCGCGGCGACGCGCAATGAGCCACCACTTCCGGGTCCCAAAGTCCATGGGGTTGTCATAGGCCAAAAGGCCGAAGGCGAAGAGCAGCCCGGCGAAGATCAAAGCACCGAGGATGATCCAGTACTTTCGCGCCGCAGCCGCAGACTGGAAGCTGCCCACGTTTCGCCGGGCTCGTGAAACTTGCACAGCTTCCTTCGTCGCAGGGATAGAGATACTCACACTCACTTGGTCGACCTCACGATCAAGACGACGAAAACGATAGCACCCACAACGCCCAGGATGACCGATACGGGCATCTCAAACGGGGCAATGATGATGCGGCCAATCAGGTCGCACAGGGTCACCGTGGCGATGCCGAGCAGGCAGACCCATGGAAGATTAGAGCGCAGGTCATCGCCGCGCACCATGCTCACCACATTAGGCACGATGAGGCCCAAGAAAGGCAGGGCGCCAACGACGACGGTGACCACGCCCGTCGCCACCGCGATGAGGCCGGTTCCCAGCAGGATCATCCGCTGGTAGTTCAGGCCAATATTGGTGGCGATGTCCTCCCCTAGCCCGGCGACGGTGAGTTTATCCGCGTAGAAACACACCGCCAGCAAAACCAGGAGCACGATCCACAGGACTTCGTACTGTCCTTCATAGACAGAGGTAAAGGATCCCATGAACCAGATGCCGAGCTGCTGCAAGGTATCCGTCGCTAGCGCTACGTAGGACGACACCGCACTAACGACAGCGCCCAGCATAATGCCGATGATCGGCACGATGAGTGAAGAGCGCAGTGCCACGCGACGCAGGAACGCGAAAAACACCATGGTGCCCACGAAAGCGAAGAGCACCGAAATGATCATCTTCACCAGTACCGATGCATGCGGGAAGAGGATTAGGGAAAAGAGCAGGCCCAATCCGGCCCACTCGGTAGTTCCCGTCGTCGTGGGTTCCACGAAGCGGTTTTGAGTCAGCAGCTGCATAACCAAACCGCTCATTGCCATCGCAGCGCCCGCCAAAACGAGCGCCACGGTACGCGGTATGCGGGTGGTGAAGAACATCTCCCAGCCGTCCTCATTATCGAGGATGCTGTACTCGCCCACGATGAGGGAAAGGAGGAGTAGCGCGACGACGCCAAGTACGCCAAGGCCCAGCTTCCAGGTCAGCACAGAACCGCGCGAACTGCGCTTGTTCGCGGCTGGCCGCTGGGACGCAGCGCTACTCTTCACCGTCACGTTGTGAATCTTCTCCTTCGCTAACGCAGAACTGTTTAGGCTTGGGCCTTCTCGAAGGCGTCGGCAAGCGCGTTCAAGATCTCGGTGTAGGTAATGATGGACTCATCAATGTAGGTGTCATTCGGCGCCACGTAAACGTTGCCGTCCTTTACCGCGCTCACGCTCTTCAGCGCCGCATTGTCCTTGACCAGCTTCTCACCCGGGGTGACCTGCTCGCCTTCCTTGGAAATGGCAGCGTCGCGGTCCATAACGAGGATCCAATCCGGGTTGGACTGAGCAATCGCCTCGACGGAGATATCGTCACCCTCGTGGTCGTCAGAAGCATTGTCGACTTCTAGGGCCGGGGTCAGGCCGAGCAAGTCGAAGACCGGCCCATACACGCGCCCGATGCCAGGAGCGATGTAGCCGATTTCACCACCGGAGGTATTCACGGCCATCACCTTCTGCTCAGGGTCATAGGCCTTCTTGGCACGCTCGGCGGCAGCGTCGAAGTCCGCGATGAGCTTTTCGGCGTCTTCCTCGTGGCCAAAGACCTGGCCCAGCGCCTCGGTGTGGCGCTTGAGCTCTTCGAAGAAGTCCTTGTCATCGCGCGGCTCGAAGTCAACAACTGGAACATCTTCGAGCAGCTTCTCGATGTCCTCCTGGTGCTGCTCGAAACGCTGGCCGTTCCACACCACGTCCGGCTCCGCTGCGACGAGGCTTTCCAGATCCGGTTCCTTATGGGAACCCAGATCAACCTCGACGGTGTCCTTGTTGTAGGTATCACGCAGGGACTTCGGCACCAGCGGAAGCGGCGCGGCGGCAAGGTCGATATCCCACTGAGCCAGAACGGAGAAAGCGCGGTTATCCGTCACCGCGGGGTTCTCTACCGGCAGCGCGACCTCCTTCGAACCAAAGTTATCCTCCAGCGTAATCGTGGAGGAGTCCGCGGCTGCGGAGTTGGTCGGCTCAGCAGAATCCTGGGATTGGTTTGCGGAGCAACCCGTTAGAGCGAGCGCAGCCACGGAGAGGGTGGCGGCAACTTTGGTGACGGTCGCGCCTGCGGCACGGCGAGAAAGAGTAAACATAGTTTCCTTGCATATTAGGTGTGGCTAACCACAGCTGGCAAATAATGTCAGCGCATAACCTAACCTATGTAAGGCTTACCTTTCAAGCACACAATTGTTTCTTAATTCATCACGGGGGTACGCATACGCTGGGCGACGCCCCGTGACGTGCCATTACAAGAACGTGGCACGCTACCCCTTCTCCGCGATGAGATCGGTCACCGATACAGGCCCTTCTCTATCAAAGTCTTCCTGCGCCGCGCGGCGAAAGTCCGAGTCCGCCAAGAAATCTAGCGCTACTTGCGCCAACCCTGCAGCGGAATCGACAGCCGCATCCACCGCCTGCGGCGTGGCCGCCCAGCGGGCGAAGTCCTCGGTATGCAGGGCGACGTCGGCAGGCGAAACCTGCACCATCGGGTGCAAACCCGGAACTAGGTGGGAGACGTTGCCGAAGTCCGTCGAGGCAGCCACCGTATCCGGAACCGTCCCCGCCGGCAGCGCAGTGCGCCCCCGGCGCGCTTGCGTCGCCGTCCAGCGGTCCACCAGCGCCGCATTGTTGCGCACGGGCAGCGTCATCGGATGCTCATCCCAATCCACATCCACCTCAACGCCGGCCATGAGCGCTGCACCCTGGACGATGTCTTCCACCCTGGCGGACAGATCCATGAGCGTGCGCGTTCCCAACGAGCGCACGTAAATAGTCATCTCCGCCTCGCTCGGAATAATGGAAGGGCGATCGCCACCGCTCATGATGGCGTGCACGCGATCCGAAGGCGGCATCTGCTGCCGCATCAGACCAATGCCCTGGTAGGCCAAGCTCGCAGCATCGAGGGCGTTGCGCCCCATAAACGGCTGGGAGCTCGCATGTGCAGCCACACCACGAAATGTCACACGCAAGATGCGGCGGCCTACCCAGGCGTGCGCGCCGATGTCATAACCAAAGCCATGGATCATCACTGCGGCATCCACGCCGTCGAGGCTGCCTCCGCGAATCATGTATTCCTTGCCGGAATGACCTTCCTCCGCAGGGGTTCCCTGGAGAAGTATGCGGCCGGATAAGGAAGGGGTGGCGTCGTCCAGCACGGCAGTAGCCGCCAAGAATCCAGTAACGCCCGCCGCGGCGATGACGTTGTGTCCGCACGCGTGCCCAATCTGGGGCAGGGCGTCGTATTCCGCCAGGATGGCCACAGTGGGATGCCGCTCGGGGTCGAAATCTGTGCTCTGCCACGAGGCCTCGAAGGCGGTCTCCAGACCATAGACCCCGCGGCGCGTGGAGAAGCCATGCTCCTCAACAAGGTCCGCGAGCACCGCCATGGAGCGATGTTCCTCAAAAGCGGTTTCGGGGTGGGCGTGCAGGTCAGCGACGATGTGTGCGGCCTGCTCCCGCAGGTCTTCGGCCCGTGCAGCCGCCACATCCCAGAGCTGTGCTTGCCCCGGGTAGTCTTCTCCGTGCTTTTCCGGTGGGGCGGCGGACGCCACGCGCTTGGCGACGCCCTCCTCCATCGCCTCCAAATACGCCGTCGATGGATTGTTGCGTTGATTCATGCGTTTAACCAATCATGACGTTGTTGCCCGGTCCCAGTGGGAGGTCCACATAGAACCAGATGGCCAGCAGAATTGCCCAAGCGGTAAAGAACGGGATAACGAAGGGCACGAGGCGCGACATCAGTGTTCCCAGGCCCGCCCCGCGCTCATAGCGCTGGAGGAAGCCAAGCATGACGATCATGTACGGGTTCAGCGGGGTGATGATCTGGGTCGCGGAATCACCAACGCGGAACGCACCCTGAATGAAGGCCGGTTCATAACCCAGCAGGGCAAACATCGGAACGAAGACCGCTGCCATGAGCGTCCACATGGAAGAACCGGAAATGATCAGCAGGTTCAGGCAGGACGCGAGCGCAATGAAGGCGAAAATGGCTGGGAAGCCGGTAAGCCCGATGGATTCGAGGAAGGCCGCACCCTTCACAGCAGTGAAGGTACCGATACCGGTCCACGCAAAGAGCGCCACGAACTGACCCAGGATGAAGGCCAGAATAAGGAAGCTCATCATGTCTTTGAGAGCACCGATCATCATGTTCACGACGTCGGTGATCCCCTTGACCGTGCCGACAACCTTGCCGTAGACAACGCCGAGCACCAAGAAGTAGGCGAAAACGATGAAGACGATGGAATTCAGCAGCGGGGACTTGGGCAAGAAGCTGCCCTCCTCATTGCGCCACGGCGATTCTGGCAGAAGGACCGCGAAGAGGATGATGGCGGTGAGGATGACCGTGGCCACACCGGACCAGATGAGGCCCTTGGATTCGGCCGGACGCAGTTCAGCGGTGAGCTCCTCGCCGTTTTCATCGCGGTCACCACGCTCAGCGGCATCCTCGGGATCAATATCTTCCTCAGTGGGAACTTCCTGCTGCCACATGCGCGGCTCGATGACCTTGTCGATGATGAAACCAGCCAGCACACCCAGCACGATGGAGGAGGCCACGTTGAAGTAGTAATTCGACATGGCGTTAACCGGCGCGAAGTCGGTATTCGGCAGCGTCTCCATGACCGCGGTCGTAATACCGGCAAAGAGCGCATCCAAGGAAGTCGGCACCAAGGATGTGGAATAGCCAGCGCCCACGGCGGCGAAGCCACCAATCAGGCCAGCCACTGGGTGGCGGCCCGCGGCTTTGAAGACCATCGCCGCCAGCGGCGGGACGATGACGAAGGCGGCATCCGCCATGACCGAAGCGGTCACGCCGATGACGCCGACTGCATAGGGCAGCAGCCACGGCTTCGCAGAACCGAAGAGCTTACGGATGAGCGCCGAGAGCATGCCGGAGCGCTCCGCCACACCTACCGCCAGCATGATGGGAAGTACCGTCACCAGCGGCGGAAAGTTGATATAGTTCTCCCCCATTGTCGTGGTGAACCAGGTCAGCCCCTCACCGGTGAACAGGCCTTTAACTGGCTGAATTTCATCGCTACCGGGAATCTTAATTTCCACGCCCATCTTCGCCATGATGGTGGAAAGCACACCTGTGATCAGGAAGAGGACCAGGAAGATGGTGAAGGGCTCCGGCAGCTTGTTGCCGATGTATTCGACACCATTAAGGAACTTATCCAGCATTCCCCCACCGGATTGTTGGCTCTGCTTTTGCTCAGCCTTTGCGGGATTCGTCTTCGGCTTTTCCGCGGTGCCAGCGCCGCCTTGTGGCGCTGCATTGGATGGGCTGTTCATGGGTACTCCTGTCGTAGGGGTCAGTCCCAGTGCTCCACGTCACACTGTTGGGGAAAGGCTACCACGGGAATGTAACTTGGGTAACAAATATTTTCCTTCTTCGTCACATTTTCCCGGCCAGCCGTCCTCCGCTTTCGCCCCGCGCCCCTACACCCCTCACGGGATTCTCATTACGCTCACTGCAAATAGCGCCCCAAAATCGACGCCGTTTTTAGCCCCTTATCTACCGTGAACAACACTGAGAGGTGTCCATTAGCCCTGAGTTGGCAATGATGCTCGCTTTTCACGATTTTGTTGGAGACTATCTGCGCTCCCAACGGACTTCGCCGTCAACGACCTGTGCCGTGGGGCTCATCCCTGCATAGGCAGCGACATGCTGTGAGGCTAAGTGCTCGGGATGGATATGAGCGATGAGATGCGTAATGCCTCGCTCCGCAAGATAAGCGCTAAGCAGTTTCACGGCTTCCTTGGCGTATCCATGCCCCTGCCACTGTTTCCCAATCACCCATGCGATCTCCGTCGCATCACCGCTGCGGGGCACAGTCGCCTGGACGTAACCTATCGGTTGCTTACTCGAACCGAGGGTGACGATGAGATTGATCCATTCTTCGGTACCGTCGCTCGAGCCGCCTCGGGTTTGGAACGCGTACCGTCGCGCAAGCTCATCAGCAGAAGGCGGCTCACCACCCGTAAACGTGTACAGGGCACGGCTGGAAAGCACAGTAGCCATCTCGGTAGCATCCTCGACACGAAGCGGCCTTAAGTCGATAGGCATCTTTATCGCCATAGTTCACCACGCAAGATTTGATCAGTCACTAGAACATTAACGCTTCTGCTGACGACGAAGTTCCGAGCGCCCTCTCACCAAGAGCGCTTTTCACCCATCGCTACACTCACGGTAAATAGTGGCCCAAAATCGACCGTTTTTAGCACCTTATCTACCGTGAGCGTCGTCGGCTTCCCAGACGTCACTCCCCGCATTCAGCGTCGTCAACGCTCGAGGGCACCAGCCCATAAAGCCGGGCGAAAGGATCCCACTCGCAATCGCGATGCGGCTCGAATTCCGCAAAGTTGGCAGCGTCGATGGCAACAGCTTCGGAGCTGAGGTACTCAATGAGTGCGACCGTCATATCCATCCCCGCCGCCACGCCTGAGGAAGTCCACCGATTACGGTCCTGCACCCACCGCGCCTTGAGCTTCCAAATCACGGACTCCCCGAAGGAGCTCGCCCACGCAAAGGCACGCTTGTTGCTCGTCGCGGCGTAGCCTTCCAAAAGCCCCGCTGCCGCCAAGACCGCAGAACCCGTGCACACGGAGGCAACCCACGGTGCTTGTGCGCCCAACCCACGAAGCCACGACAGAAAAGATTCGTCCCCTACGAGCTGCCGGGTTCCTTTACCGCCGGGAACGAGGAGAGCGTCGGTCGGCCCAATCTGCCCATAAGAAATCGTCGGCACCACTTCCACGCCCTGCGAGCTTGCAACTGGCTCGCCCGTCGGCCCGGCGAAAACCACGGTGATGTCAGGCACCGCTTGAAGCAGCTGGACGGGTCCGAAGACGTCGAGAAGCTCAAAGCCTTCAAACAAGACGACAGCGATGCGGAGAGATTCGGTATCCATGCGGCCATCCTAAAGCAGGCCCTATGAGCACGGACGAGCATCTGGGACCCGGGTTCAATTCCCGGCGGCTCCACACACGAAGAGACCCCAGATAGAACGCTTTCTAACTGGGGATTTTGGCGGAGCAGCCTTAGACCGTGACAATCTGCTGATGGGGCGCTACCCTGGTTGTTGATACGTCACCAATAGGAGTGTTTGACCAATGAAAGCATTCGGATTCTTAAGTTTCGGACACTACGCATTCGGGGGCCAGCGCGGCCCGTCCGCGGAAGAAGTCGCGAAGATCCACCTGGAAATCGCCCAGGCTGCAGATGAGATCGGTGTGAACAACGCGTCTTTCCGCGTCCACCACTTCGTACCGCAAGCCTCAGCCCCGATGCCGCTGCTCGGCGCAGTCGCCGCCACCACCAAGAACATTGAGGTGGGCACCGGCGTGATCGACATGCGCTACGAAAACCCACTCTACCTCGCCGAAGAGGCCGCATCCCTCTACCAAATCTCCGGCGGCCGCGTGGCCTTGGGCGTCTCGCGCGGCACCCCGGAGGTTGCCGAGCGTGGTTGGGAGGCTTTCGGCTACAAGGGCGAGGCCCCAACGGCGCGGACGTGGCACGAGCTCACCTCGAGGCGTTCATGGCTGCGGTGGACGGCAACGGGTTTGCCACCGCCGCACCTCTAGACCGCCAGTACCCGAATATGTTCCAGCCCGGCTCCGCCCTCCCTGTCTTCCCCATTGCCCCTGATCTACGCAAGCACATCTTCTACGGCTCCGGTACTCATACTTCGGCAGAGCAGACCGCCAGGGACGGACTGAACCTGATGTCTTCCACCTTGGTTTCCGAGACCACCGCCGCGACCTTAGGTGAGATCCAGGCAGACCAGATCAGCCGCTACCGTGCTGCCTGGAAGGAAGCGGGCCACGACTGGGCCCCGCGCGCGTCCGTCTCCCGCTCCATCTTCCCCATCGTGGACGGCGCCGATATGCAGCGATTCGGCATGCAGGCCTCCGGCTCCGACCAAGTGGGCATGCTGCCCGACGTCGGTGCGTCCACCTTCGGCCGCACCTATGCCGCCGAGCCCGACAAGCTCATCGAGCAGCTCAAGGCCGACCCGGCCGTCATGTCCGCCGACACCCTACTGATCACCATCCCGACCGGCATGGGCGTGGACGTCAACGTGAAGATTCTCGAAAGCTTCGCCACCCATATCGCCCCTGCGCTGGGCTGGCAGCCAAACACTGAGGGCCCGGTCACCGGTTACCCGATCGGTTAATCCACCCCCTTCACACAAGAAACCCGCTGGCCGTTATGACCAGCGGGTTTCTTGCTCTTCAGTGGAGCCGCCGGGAATTGAACCCGGGTCCTTCGTCACCTCGCCAGGGCTTCTCCGTGCGCAGTCTGCACAGGATCTCTACTCGACCCTCCGGCTCGGGCAAACTCGTTCCGGATGATGGGCCCAGTTGCTCTTAAAGTCCCCAACCGGCCGAACAACAAACCGGTCAGGCAAGTTCCCTAGTCGATGCCAGGATCTAGGTCAGGAACCAAACCTAGGCTGACAGACACGCGTCGCTGAAATTAGGCAGCGAGGGCGTAGTCACGCTGAGAGTTCTTCTCTGCGTTTATTGGTTGCTACGACGCTTAACGGTGGTCTCTAGCCTGCACCGGCACGCTTCCCCTGGCTCAATGTACGAAGTCGAAACCATGTCGACCCCTCGATTACACATTGCTGTGAAAGCTGCGCAGCACGCGCCTTTGCGCGCCCTACGGTCCGTTCAACGCTACTGCACCCGCCCCTATTCCCGCAAGCTTCACCCCAGGCCACATGAGGCATAGCTTTCATAAGCACCCCCTTGTGATTAACATCAACTTAAACGCTGTTAAGGTGTGTGAGTCCTATTCACCTACTTTGTTAAAGGCTGCAAAGTGAGCGCAACCACCGAAACCTCCAGCTCCCAAGAAACCGCCCACCATCAAGCGAGCAATACCGAATGGGCCATCTCCCTCTTTGGTACCGCCGTGGGCGCCGGCATTTTGTTCCTTCCCATCAACGCCGGCAGCTTCGGCTTCTGGCCGCTACTCGTGGCAACCATCCTGATCGGCCCGATGACGTACTTCTCCCACCGCGGGCTCGCCCGCATGATTTGTGCGTCGCCACGCCAGGGTGAGGACATCACCGCGGTGGTCACGGACTACTTCGGCAAAAGCGCAGGATTTATCATCTCGGTGGTTTATTTCTGCGCAATTTTCCCCATCGTCCTCATTTATGGCGTTTCGATCACCAATACGGTTGATAGTTTCATCGTCAACCAGCTACACGGGCCCTCGGTTCCGCGTCCTCTATTGTCGTTCCTCCTCGTGGGCATCATGACCATCGTCTTCACCTTTGGCCAACGCATGGTGCTCGCCGTCACGCAGTTCCTGGTGTATCCGCTGATCTTCTGTCTCGGCGCGCTGTCCATTTATCTCATCCCGCGCTGGGATATCGCCTCCTTCATGGAAGTTGGCAACAATGATTGGCGCGTCGTCGGTGCTGTCGCCCTCATCATCCCCGTGTTGGTTTTCTCCTTTAACCACTCCCCCGCCATCTCCCAGTTTTCCTTGGCTATGGTCGCCGCACACGGCCGTGAGAAGAGCTCCGAGAATGCGTCGCGCGCGCTGGCGCTGACAGCAATTCTGCTCACCGTGTTCACCATGTTCTTCGTGTGGTCCTGTACCCTCACGCTCGGTGCGGACGGGCTCGCGGAGGCCCGCGAGCAGAACCTGCCGGTCTTGTCCTACTTGGCCAACGTCACCGGCGTTCCGGTCTTGGCCTTCCTCTCCCCCATCATCGCGATGATCGCCATCATCTCTTCCTACTTCGGCCACGTGCTGGGTGCCACCGAGGGCGGCAACTTCCTGCTGCGCAGCGCCGCACCGCGCGCCACGGCGAAGCTCTCGGAAAAGCAGCTCAATTCCATCATGCACGGCATCATCTTCGTGGCTGCGTGGGTTGTCGCGATCATCGATCCATCGATCCTGGGGCTTATCGAAGCCATCGGCGGCCCCTTCATCGCCTCGATCCTCTACCTGCTGCCGATGTACGCCATCCACCGCATCGATGCTCTCAAGCAATTCCGCGGCCGCCCCAGCAACGTCTTCGTCGTCGTCACGGGCCTCATCGCCGTGGGCGCCACCATTTGGGGGCTGTTTGCCTAGCTCTCCTCTAACCACGCCTTCAACACAGTGGCGTGGTTGACCTCGCGGTCCTTGGCAGCAAAGAGGAGGGTGACGTCGCCAAGCTCAGCAAGGTGGCGCAGTTGTTCCAGCTCCTCGCTGTCATTCGCGTCGAGCTCCGCGCGGTAACGCCGGGCAAACTCTTCGAAAGCATCGACATCGTGCCCCCACCACTTACGCAACCCCGGACTGGGCGCGACATCCTTGAACCAGTGGTCATAGGGCAGGCGCTCCTTGGCCACGCCACGGGGCCAGAGCTTATCGACGAGCACCGCTACCCCACGCGGTTGCTCCTCGCCCCGAATAACGTCATGAACCTTGGCCGTATAAATCATGGCTCCCAGGTTAGGCGTTGATCCCCTTGACGCGGCGACCCAGCTCGCGGGTAATGTCGCGGTCCTGGTCACGGCGCTTAATTGCCTCACGCTTGTCATAGTCCTGTTTACCCTTGGCCAGGCCGAGTTCACACTTGGCGCGGCCGTCCTTCAGGTAGACCTTAAGCGGGATCAGGGTCTTGTTGCCGTCGCGCACCTGCCCCATGAGTTTGTCTATCTCCCGGCGGTGCAAGAGCAACTTGCGCGTGCGCTTGGGCGAGTGATTCGTCCACGTTCCCTGGGAGTACTCCGGGATGTGGAGATTGCGGATGTAGACCTCGCCGTCGTCAATAGTGGCGAAGGCATCCGTAAGGGAAATCTTGCCTTCGCGCATCGACTTAATTTCGGTGCCCACGAGCACCATGCCGCATTCCAGGGTGTCGAGGATGGTGTAGTCGTGGCGGGCACGTCGGTTGGTGGCAAGGGTCGAGTTATTGTCGACGGCCGCCTTTTTCTTCTTTGCCTTCTTCACCATAGTTCGGACTATATTACGCTACTGCCAGGCAAAATCCACATCGCCCCTGCAGCTCTAGGTCCGCACGTAGGCGCGCATGGTCACCTGTGCGGTCAGCGCAGCACACACAATTGCCACAAGCCCGACGATGGGCAGCGCCGTCCAGACGTCCCCAGAGGTCACCGGGGCTAGAAGCTGGTTGTGGTACAGGTCCTTGAGGGCGGGATCGAGCACGGTGTTCTTGCCCAGGATGACGCCAATACCGGCGAGGACAACGCCGCCGACAGCACCGAGGACTGCTTCCATGATGAAGGGCGCGTGAGTAACCCATCGCGAGGCACCGACGATACGCATAATCGCGGTCTCTCGCTGGCGCTGGTAGGCGGCGATCTGCACCATGTTCGCAATCAACATGATGGCTGCGAGCGCCATGACCGCGGCAAGGATGAAGGTGGCATTCCGGATGGCATCCAAGTTGCCAGCGGCGCTGCGAACCTCCTCCTGCTGGTCGACGATGTCGCTAACAGCGGGGTCGGAAGCGATGGCGTCGATAGGCGCGGTATCCGTCGGATCCTTCAACCGCACGTGGAAGGCAGCCGGCAGCGCATCCGGGGAGGTTTCCTCAACCATGACCGGATCGGTGTCCTTGAACAGCTCCACGAAGCGCTGATAGGAATCCTCGCGGTTGCGGTAGCTCACGGACTCAATGTCCTCATCCGCTTCCAGTTTCTTCTTCAGCCCGGCACACGCGGCATCCTTACAGTCCGGATCGTTGGCTGAAATCTCCTCATTGAGCTGGACCATGACCTCGACACGCTCGAGGTAGATGTCCTTGGTGTCATTGGTCATCTGGGTGACCAAGACGCCGGCCACTACCAACGCCACCGAAATGGCGGTGGTAATCACCATGGCGATAGTCATGGTGATGTTGCGCCCGAGCCCCTTAAAGGCTTCCCTGAAAACAAAGCCTAGATTCACCTAGACCGCCTCCCCGTACATTGCATTCTTCTCGTCACGCACGAGCGTGCCGTTGTGCAGCTCGATGACGCGCTGGCGGGCCTCGTTGACCGCGCGCGCGTTGTGCGTCGACATCACCACGGTGGTTCCGCGGCGATTGATCTTGGTGAGCAAGGCCATGATCTCCGCGGCAGTGGAGGGATCGAGGTTGCCCGTGGGTTCGTCGGCAAGCAGCAGCTTGGGGCGGTTGACAAAGGCCCTCGCAATCGCCACACGCTGCTGCTCACCGCCGGAAAGCTCGTGCGGCATGCGATGCTGCTTGGCGCCTAGGCCGACCATGTCGAGGACCTCGGGCACTTGCTTGGCAATCCGCGCCTTGCGTTTGCCAATGACCTCGAGGGCAAAGGCGACGTTGTCGTAGACGTTGAGCTTGGGCAGAAGCCGGAAATCCTGGAAGACGTAGCCGATGGATTGGCGCAGGCTATTGACCTCGCGGCCTTTCAACGTGTTGACGTGGAAGTCCCCGAAGTAAATGTCTCCCGAGCTCACATTGGTTTCGCGCACCATGAGCTGGAGGAAGGTCGACTTGCCGGAGCCGGAGGGGCCGATGAGAAAGACGAATTCTCCGTCTTCGATCTCAAAGGTCACGTTGTCCAGCGCGGGCCTTGTGGAGGTCGGATAGACCTTGGACACATTCTCGAAAGTGATCACTTAAGCCACATTAGCAACATTTGTTACTCGGGCCTAGGTCTCCTGCTGCGCCATGCGCCACCGGATCCCGGATTCTAAGAAGCCATCGATATCTCCGTCCAAGACCTTGGAGGGATCCCCTACCTCGTAATTCGTCCGCAGATCCTTGACCATCTGGTACGGATGCAGCACATAAGAGCGCATCTGGTTGCCCCAGGATGCATTGCCACCGGCGCCCAGCGCATCAAGCTCCGCGCGCTCCTCCTGACGCTTGCGCTCCAACAGCTTCGCCTGCAGCACGCGCATGGCAGAGGCCTTGTTCTGGATCTGGGACTTCTCATTCTGACAGGTCACCACGATTCCCGTCGGGATGTGTGTCAGGCGCACCGCCGAGTCCGTCGTATTCACGGACTGACCACCAGGACCCGAAGAGCGGTAGACATCCACGCGCACCTCCGAATCCGGAACCTCGATGGAGTCAGTCTGCTCCACCACCGGCAGCACCTCCACCTCCGCGAAGGAGGTCTGGCGGCGGCCTTGGTTATCAAAAGGCGAGATGCGCACGAGGCGGTGCGCACCCTGTTCCACGGAGAGCTGGCCATACATGTATTCGCCGTGCACCACGAAGGTGGCAGACTTGATACCGGCCTCTTCGGCATAGGAAATGTCATAGACATCGACCTTGTGTCCGTGCTTTTCCGCCCAGCGCGTGTACATACGCATGAGCATCTCCGCCCAGTCCGCCGCATCCACGCCCCCCGCGCCGGAGCGGATGTTGATGACGGCCTCGCGCTCGTCATACTCGCCGGAGAGCATCGTGGTTACCTCAAGCGCCTCAATGGCCGCGCCAAGCTCTTTCAGCTCTGTGTCCACGAGTTCCTTGGAGGCCTCATCGCCCTCCTCCTCCGCTAGTTCGGACATGACCGGAAGGTCCTCGATCCGCCCCCGCAGGGAATTCAGCTTGCGCAGTTTTGCCTGCTGCGCCGAGAGCTCCGAGGTCACCTTCTGCGCATGGTCTGGATCGTCCCACAGCGACGGATCCCCCGCCTGAGCCTCGAGTTCGCGCACGCGCTCGGACACCGCCTCCGGGTCCATCACCTTTTCAATGGAGGTCAAAGTGGCGCTGAGTTCCTCAAGACGAGCTGTTTGTTCCGGACGCATAACCCCCTACTTTACTTGTTCTTTCTCCCTGATTAGCCATCGGCCGCGTTTAGCGCGACAATAGGCGGCATGAGTGACCAGCCAAGCCTCACCGAGATGATCGATGCCATCATCAAGACCTTCATCGTCGCCCACGCGGACGATACCGATGCCCACCTAGCCCAGGCCCTTGTCTATAACGCAGGCCGCCTGGCCTGGCGCCTGCGCGAGCAGGGTGTCGACGTAGAGCAAAAGACCTCCGTCTCCGATGTCGTCACCGACGCCGACTTCGCCGCCGAGCGCTTCGTCGCCGGTGTTCTCGAAGCCCTGCGCGGCGAGGACGGCATCGTGGGCGAGGAGGGCGCCAACCGCGACTCGGCCTCCGGCCGGACCTGGGTAATCGATCCCGTCGATGGCACCTACAACTTCGCCTCGGGCGCCGATTACTGGTGCTCTGCGCTCGCGCTTGTCGACGCTGAAGGAGTCATCCTCGGCGCCGTCCACCGCCCCGCCATGGGCTACACGTGGTTTGGTGGCCGTGACTTCCCCACCAGCCTGGACGGCAAGGACGTCACCAAGCTCACCGACACCCCCGCCGACAAGCTGTGCTTGTCGACGTACCTGCACCCCACCTCCATCACGGATCCCGCCATCGCCTCCGCTTGGGAGAAGGTGGCCCCGCACTTTGCCACCGTGCGCATGCTAGGCGCAGGGTCCGTGGACCTCTCCTGCGTGGCGGATGGCACGTGGGGAGCATGGATGCAGCATTCCGTGAAGGATTGGGATTGGTATCCGGGCCAAGCGCTGGTGCTCGCAGCAGGCGGCGCGGCGCGCAAGGTTGAAGCCGGCGGTGTGGAATGGTGTATCGCGGGCAATAAACAGGTAGTTGATCAGATGGAGGAATGGCTCCGTGGGTAAGTACAAAGAAGACCTCGGCTTGGCCTTGGAGATGGCCGGGCATGCGGATGCCATCACGATGCACCGCTTTGAGGCAGCAGACCTGTCAGTCAAGGAGAAGCCGGACATGACTCCGGTATGCGACGCCGACCTGGCCTGCGAAAAGGCCATCCGCGAGGCGCTGAAACGCTCACGCCCGCGCGATGAAGTTCTGGGCGAAGAATTCGGCGGCGAGGCCTGCTTCGAGGGCCGCCAGTGGGTTATCGATCCCATCGATGGCACGAAGAATTTCGTGCGCGGCGTCCCCGTCTGGGCCACGCTGATCTCACTACTGGAGGACGGCGAGCCGGTGGTTTCCGTCATTTCTGCCCCGGCCCTGCGCCGCCGCTGGTATGCGGCCAAGGGGGGCGGCGCCTACCGTGTCTTCGGCGGGGAGCCCAAGCGCCTTCGCGTCTCCGAGGTCTCCGACGTGGCGGATGCCTCCCTTGCTATGAGTTCCTTGTCCGGTTGGGGCTCAAACCGCGATGCTTTCGTGTCCTTGACGGACAAGGTATGGCGTCTGCGCGGCTACGGCGACTTCTGGAATTACTGCCTCGTGGCCGAGGGCGCCGTCGACATCGCCGCCGAGCCCGAGGTCTCCTTGTGGGACCTGGCCGCCCCGGCGCTCCTCGTCACCGAGGCCGGTGGCCGCTTCACCAACGTTCGCGGCGAGGACGGCCCCCACGGCGGCTCAGCGCTTGCCTCCAACGGCAAGCTTCATGACGTCGCCCTCTCCGCCCTCTCCTAACTCCCCTGCGGCACCGCAGCGCGGCGCCGCACGCCAGCGTCATTCCCCAGCGTCGCGCCCCGACGACGATTCGATCAAATAGTGCCCCAGATCTTTAAAGATCTGGGGCACTATTTGTTAGAAACGTACTCTCCCGGCCACGCGCCCGCGGCTCCGTGACCGGTTTCGCGGCGGAGGTTAGTTCTCCGGAAGCGCGAAACCGGAGCCTACGCCCTCGCGGCGGTTCAGATCCGCGATGATGGCATCGGTGTTAGACACAACCGTGGGGTTGTGCAGCGCGCCCTGCCACGGGGTGTGGCACGACGGCAGCCCCGGAATCAGGCCGCGGGATACCGAGCCGACGATGCGGCCGTTGCGGAAGACCGGAGCGCCGGAGTCTCCAACCATGGCGCACACCTGGTTGACGGTGACGCGCTCGGTGTGCTGGAAGGTCATGCCACAGGTACGGCCGGTGGCCACGCCGTTCTTGCAGGTGATATCGCCCGGCTGGGTGGTGCCACCAACCCCATTAGCGGTCACGCCGTTGTAGCTACGGGACACCTCGGCCTTGGAGCCGAACTCGATGAGCGAATAATCCAGCTGTTCATTCTTTGACACCACGGTGCCGGTCGGGCCAACCTGCCAGGAGTCTGCCGAAGAGACCGGATCGCCGACATTTCCGCAGTGACCAGCGGTAATACCGACCTTGCGGCCTTCCGCATCGGTGCCGGCTGCCGTCAGCGTGCACATGGTGTCCTCATGAATGTAGAGCGGGGTACCCGGGCCATACAGGGACTTGCCTTCGGTCATCGCTACATTAGATTCCTCCGGGATCTGAGGAGCATCATAGTAGGACCCCGGCACTCGGTGCAGGACATAGTCCGCCTGCGGTTTACCGGCAGCGATCTTGGAGAACAGGTCATTCTTCCACGCATAGTTCGGATCAGTGCCCTGTGGCACGAATTCCGGCTGCGTGGCCTCCTCCAGTAATCCGATGGGGGCAGGATTGGTCAGCGGTTCACCCGTTTTGGCGTCGGCACCAGCATAGTCCTGCGGTGCTACCGGAACCGGTAACCGGGTATCCAGGTTCGCTTGCCCCGCAAGGCGCTGCGCTGCAGGGGAATTCACGGCCCCAGCAACCGCCTGGGACGCATCCTTCGACGCCGCTGCGGCGGCGCCGTTAACTGTTGAATCGATGGTGTCTGTCAGCTCCTTGTCCACGGGCATGGTCTCAATGCCCACGGACTGCAGATCCTCGCGTACCTGATCAACAAAACCTGCCGAATCAATCTCCGGGATTGTGGGGAGCTCCTGGGCACCCGCAGCTGGGTTACCCAGGAAGAACGCACCTGCGAAAGCCGAGCCCACGAGGACTTTCTTAAGGTGCGGAATTTTTCGCATTGAGTAATTCCTCTTTCACTTCTTCTCGTAATGGTCTATAAGACTTCCCCTATGATGGCACGCGCCTTGGACGGCCGTTTTCTAACGTGGGTGACTGTGTCCAACCCGTTACATTACTGACAGTTTTCGGGTGCCCCCTCTCTTTCTTCACCGCCCTACGCACCCCGCGCCGACCTACCATGGAGGCATGTCTGAGACCTCCACTTCGCCCTCATCTCCCGCAGACATTGCTGAAATCGTCGCCGTTATCCTGCGCGATAATCACGGTCGCGTTCTCGTCCTCCGCGCCACCTCTACCCCAGAATTCGTCCTGCCCTTTGGCTCCATCGATGACACGATTAACCCCGCCAAGGCCGCCCAGCTCATCGCCCACGAGGCCGTGCGCGCGGTGGTCGATATGTCTAAACTGCGCCGGCTTGCCACCTATATCTCCCCTGCCGCCAACGACGTCCCACAAACCATCCACGCGCACGTCTATGTTTATGAGGAAGAAATCTCCGTCGCGCATCCAGACAAGGAGATTGCGGAGCTAGCGTGGGTCGATCCCGCTGCCCCGAATGTCGACATCGCCCCTTTGCTTAAGGAGCGTGTATTCCCCGCTTTGCAAGAACTCTGAAAGCTCAACGCCTAGACTCCGCACCATGACTACACAGCGACTACTCCCCGTTTTCGCCGCATCCCTCGCTCTAGCGCTCACCGGCTGCGCCACCGATGAAAACACTGATGCCATGCTTGACGCCGCCTCCCCTACCACCACCCAATCCGCCGACGCGGAGTCTGTAGGTCTAGTTCCCGCGGACCAGCAGACCCCCGACGCAGATCCAGCAGACCCCGGTCAGGGGCAACCTGATACAGGCACTACCGCCCAGGCCGCGACCGATGGCACATGCTCCACGGAACAACTCGACATCGGACTATCTAACGAGCAGGGTGCCGCGGGCTCACGCTTAGCCGACATCACTTTTACCAACGCCTCCTCCGAGCCCTGTACGTTGAACGGCTTCCCTGGCGTTTCGGCCGTCACCAATGACGACGGCACCCAACTTGGCGCCGCCGCCGAGCGCGAAACCGGCCAAGAAACGGCACCCGTCACGCTAGAGCCAGGACACACCGCTTCAGCGAGCCTCAAGATGACCAACGTCGGCGTCCTCGATCCCGCTTCCTGCCAGCCCCAAGCAGCCGACGGCTTGCGCGTCTACCCACCCGGCGAGACCGCCAGCGCCTTCATCCGAGTTCCCGGCCTCGAAGGCTGCGCGGGCGATGCACATTACCTTTCCATCCAGCCGGTCACTGCAGGTTAAACCCGCTTAAACCCCGCAACATTGTCGCACCGGTCTACACTCGCGGCTATGGAATCCACGAAGCTAACATCACTCGTGTTTGGCAATGTTGTATTGGAATCGCACATGACGAAGACGATTATTGTCGTTTATTCGGAAGACATGCGGTCATGGTACTTCCGCCCGAGTCCGTACACGGAGCTTAAGGTGCCGCTCGATGAGCTGCGCGGGCAGCTGAGTAGAGAGCGCGCGGAACTCATCTCGGAACGTATCTTTGATAACGTAAAACTCGAGCTAGAGGAAAGCTACCCCGGTGGCGTGGACCGCGCGCAGAAGGAGCTCTGCGGCTGGCTTCTGCGCGAAGAATCAGCCGTTTAAACCAACATCAGGCCGACCCGAGAGCCGACTTAGACTCAATACGACACGTTGGGCCGTACGCCAGCCGGCGATGCGCCCACTCGAACGGGCCAGGTTTGCCCCAAGCCTCAAGCAGAGCAGCGAGAAGCAGGGTCAGGACAAAGACCAGCAGACCGATTCCAAGCTTGCCGCTCACCGAAGCATCCGCGCCTAGTCCGAAGCCGGCTGGGGTGACAAGAACAATAAACAAAACCGATTGCGCAATGTAGCCCGACATAGAGCGCTTGCCCAATGCCACGAAAGCAAAGGCCCACCCAGGAACGCGATTGTTGAGTTTCTCCGTGAGCAGTGCCAAAACCGCCAGAATGCCAGGACCCGTAAGAAAGCCAAAAGCTTGGTTCAGCATCAAGAACACCGGTTCCAATTCGGTTGACACAACGCCAGCGGCCGCAAGCCCCCACGGAAGACCAACAAAGACAATGACCATACCTGCAATAACAACCCAGGTGACCAAGGTTCGGCGGTGCGCAGAAACGTTTGCAAGCACGCCCTCCCGCGCCCAGATATATCCGATGAGTAAAACGCCTACCAGCCCCACAAATGTGATGGGGATCTGCCCCAGAGCAGCAACCTCACCGCGCAGGTTGCGGGCGAAATAGTCACCGAATGTGACAAGTTCACCGGTCATCGGACGCGAGTTGGGCAGAGGATTGAAGTAGCCAAAATAGGCTCCCACCGCGCCCGAACCGGCGAAAACCGCATAGCCGCCAAAGAACCAGTAGGCAATGCGCCGCAGCGTGCGCGTCGAAAGCGTAAAGCACCAAACCAAGGCGATGCCCATGAGGCCATAGACCAGCATGATGTCACCGTCGAAAAGCGCGAAGCCATGCGCCAGACCAAAAACTGCAAGCAGCCCGTAGCGGCGGATGAGTACGCGCCGCGATTCTTTAATGGTGTAGCCCTTACGCTGCAAACTAGCAGCAATGAGACCAATGCCGAAGCCCAACAGCATGCAGAACATCGGCAGGCCTCGCACACGTACAAACATGCCGGTGAACACCGCGGCCACGGTGTCTAAGGTGTTATCGGGGCGCACACCGCCCAGGGTGGAGCTGGGACCTATCGACCAATCATTGACTACCCAACTCTGCACGGCGTTCGCCATGGCGATCCCCAAAAGCGCCGTGCCGCGCGCTAAATCAGGAACGATAAGTCGTTGTCGTTTCTCCTGCATACACCCTATTTTACTCTTCTCAAGCATCATCTAAGGGCGGTTTGACTAGGCTGAACACCATGCCTGAGCCACTGTCGTACTCCTCCACCGAGAGCTTCCCGCAGCTGCACATGTCCCGCGTCATCGACGCTGAATTCGATGACGCCGCGGACAAACTCTTCCGCTGGGGCCTGCAGCGTAGCGGTCTCTTCCGGGTACGGCCCAGCCACGCCACGGTGGAGGAAGGCGCTGAGGTCAGCCTCGGGCTGGGGCCGTGGGAGTTTCGCTGCCGAGTGGTGGATGTATTCCGCGAGGAGGGCCGCTGTGGCTTTACCTACGGCACCCTCCCTGGCCACATCGAGCGCGGCGAGGAGACCTTTACCCTGGAGCGCCTGCGAGATGGGCGCACGCTGCTGCTTGTCGACGCCTCCTCCCAACCCGCCCGCCTCCCCTTCCTGCGCCCACTGCTCGATATTCCCCGGCGCGCGCTGATTGGATTCTTTTACCTTAAAGCGCTGGACTGATCCCGCCCGGCGACCTCACCGTCGAATGGCGGCTAGGCGGTGAATCCATCCTTGGGATTCCACGTCTTGCTCACTGCTAGCGATACCGAAGCATCTTCAGCTTCCACATCAGAAACTCGGTAGTAGTGCATGTCCACGTGGTCAGCGAAAAGGTGTGCCACGGCGTAGCCGTGGGAGTCATAGTCCAAGTGCTTTACCCACGGATTGGCGTCCTTGATTGCGTCCTCAATGAGCAACGAAGTCGAGTTGTCCTCCCCGTGGTAGGTGCCTGTGTAGGTGGTGAGGATTTCGTCGACATTGGGCGCCGTAATTGAGGTAGTCACCAGCTCACAGGCCACGCGCTTGTCGTGCAGGTAGATGTCGTTGGCCCATTCCGAGTGAATATCACCGGTAATGAAGAAGGAGTTACCCTCGCGAGCATCAAGAGCCTCGAGTACACGGTCACGGTCGGCGGCGTATCCATCCCATTGATCCGAATTCACGGCGAAGCCAGAAGTATTGCCCTTGACAAAGCGCAAGCCCTCATTGGCGGCATCATTACCTGGGATGGTCAGCAGGCGCATGGGAGCCATCATCACCGAGTTGCCCATCACCATCCACGTGGCGTCTGACATCGCAATAGTGTCTCGCAGCCACTGCAGCTGTTCGTTACCCACGATGGTTCGATTCGGATCCCCAAAGTTAGCGGCGGTGGTTTCCTGGTCGCGGTAGGTACGCAGGTCCATCATGGTGAGCTCCATGAGAGAGCCGAAGCGCAGGTTGCGGTAAAGCTTACCGCCCTCGCTCAGCTGCTTTTGGCGCAGCGGCATCCATTCATAATAGGCCTGCAAGGCGTCGTTCCAACGGCGGGACCACTCGCCCTCTGCAAACCCAGGTGTGTGGTTTTCGGCGCCCTCGCGCCAGGAGTTGTTGGCTGTCTCGTGGTCATCCCACACCACGACCCACGGGGCCGCAGCATGCGCAGCCTGCAGGTGCTCGTCGGTGCGGTAGCGGCCGTAGCGGATGCGGTAATCCTCCAGCGTGACGATCTCCCACACGGGGTGGTGCTCACGTGCCACACCACTCTTGCCCACGTACTCCCCCGTGGGATATTCGTAGATGTAATCCCCAAGGAAGACCACGAAGTCAAGCTCCCCGGAGCGTCCACGCTCCGCCATGTCCTTGTAGGCGTTAAAGAAGCCCGATTCGTAGTTGGCGCACGAGGCCACGGCGAATTTCAGGTTGTCTACCTGGGCATCGACAGCTGGCGCAGTTTTCGTCCTGCCCACGGGCGAATACGCCCCGCTATGCTCACCCGAGGTCACCTGGAAGCGGTAGTAGTACACGGTGTCCGGGTTCAGGCCAAAGGGATCTACGTGAACGGTATGGTCGTGCTCCGCGGAGGCAACCTCTTGGCCGTGTGCCACCACGGAACCCATCGCCTCATCTGTAGCAATCTCCCATGCCACGTGAACGTCGTCTCCCATGCCAGAACCAGGCAGGGCATCCCGGTCCGGGGTGACGCGGGTCCACAGCACCACCGAGGTGGGCAGCGGATCGCCGGACGCAACGCCGTGGAGGAAAGGCAGCTGGGCGCCGGTGTACTGGTTATACGCTTCCAACGGGGTCTGGCGCGGGGTGCCGTGCTGGGCAGTTGCTGCCGACAGCCCATAGCCAGCGGCCGCGGTGGATGCACCAACGGCGCCCCAACGCAGCGCGGTGCGTCGATTAAAGCGGATAGCGCGAGAGTTTCTTAAAGATTCTGAAGAGTCTGGGGTATCTGTGGACCCGAATTCGTGGGACATGGGGCTAAACATAAGCTCACCAAAACTGCTACTTCAACGCGAAACAGCGCGTGATATCCCCTATACCGGGGGCATGTTCCACAGATTTCTATTCTGCTTAACCGGAGGTTCACCTTGAGATGTTTCTGTGACTAGGTCATGTCTGTTTCTCTGTTTTCTCAGCAGAGAAACACTCTCACACTCAACTTCCGATATTCATCGCAAAAGGCACACAAAGCAATAATGAAGCGTTTTAGTTTTTCTCCCGCCTCCGCTGGCGTAGCCACCATGACCGCGGCCGCTCTTGTCTTCACCTCACAGGTAAGCGTTCCCGTTCTGGCTACCGCTCAAACTAGCCCCATTTCCCGGATGGTGCTCCAACCGGGAAGCAAGGAAAGCTCCGTCATTGTCTCGTGGCGCACCCAGGGCCCGGCAGACAAGGAAGTCCTCGAGGTCACCGGCCCAGACGGCGCCCAGACCTTTGAAGCCGAGGAAAAGGACGGTGGCGCTATTGCATACGTGTCCAACTACGCCACCGCTACGGGTCTAAAGGAAAACACCGAGTACACCTACCGCGTCGGCTCCGAAGAGGGCGGCTGGTCCGAGCCTGAAACCTTTAACACCGGCAGCTTTGGCCAGGACTGGAGCTTCGTCACGGTTTCTGACGCGCAGATTGGAGTCGATGCCGACATCAAGGGTCAGACCGAGCAGTGGAACAAGACCATCGGCAACGCGGTTGCCGACGCCCCTCAAGCCAGCATGATCTGGTCCCTCGGTGACCAGGTTGAGGGCTGGGGCGCGACGATCGCGCAGTACGACGGCTACTTCTCCTCACCGGAGATTCGAAACATTCCCACCAACGCACTGCCGGGCAATCACGAGACGTACCCGTCAGACCTGGCAATGAAGCACTACGATGAGCACTTCATCAACCCGAATCAGGAGCCAGACCTGCGGGATTTCTACTTTGAGCGCAACAACGTTCTCTTCCTTGGGCTCGACACCAACGCCAGCAGTGACGCGGACATTGAGCGCCATGCGGAGTTCATGCGTAAGACCATTGAAAACCGCGGAGCTTTCAATGACTGGATCATCGTGGGCATGCACCACGCCTTCTTCTCTCAAGGCACCCACTACACCGATGGCGATGTAACCAAGCTCCGTGAGAAGCTCGCTCCGGTCATGTCTGAGCTGGACGTCGATGCCGTACTCAGCGGCCACGATCACATCTACACCCGTACCCACCTCATGAACGGCCTTGAGCCGGTGAAGGCTCCTGCGAAGCGTGGCGACGTCCTCGCCCCCAATGACGGTGAGGTCCTCTACATCACCACCACCTCGGCGGGCGGCGGCAAGTTCTATGACTTCCAGGGCGAGGACGGGAAGAAGTACCCCAATGCCCGCATGGAAAACATGGACCCTGCTCTGCCGCACGAGTCCACGGCGATCTGGCGCCAGGACTACGACGAGGACTACATGGTCGTCGATGTGACCGGTGATGAGCTCACCTTCCGCACCTACAACGCCAACAACCCAAACTTGGTGGACAAGGTCACGCTGAAGAACAACGACCACGCCATTGCGGACCCGCGCGAAGAGAAGCCGACGACCCCGGCGCCGGCGACCACCACTGAGGTCGTCACCACGGTAGTTCCAACCACCGTGACCACCACGGAAACCAAAGAGGTCCCCACCACGGTGACCACCACGCTCCCAGCGGAGAAGACCACCAAGACAGTGACCTCGATGGTGCCCACCACTGAGGAAAAGACCATCACCACCAAGGTGCCGACGACCATTACCACTACCAAAACTGCCGAGCCCTCCGAGCCTTCGGATCCCTCCAAGCCAGCCAAGCCAGGTGAGCCCGATGAGCCAGCCAAGCCGGATGAGAACTGTGACGAGGGCTCTACGGGGGCGTCGGCAAGCTCGGCAGGCTCCTCCGATGGGTCTTCGGATGATTCGTGCTCGTCCTCTCGCGGCGGCATGATTGGCTTCCTGTTGGGGGCCATCAGCGCGCTGATTGTCGCCGGCGGTGTGGCGGCGCTGGACCCGAACAGCCCGGTCCGCAACAACATTCAGAGCATGCTCGACTCGCTTTACCGGATGTATACCCGGTTGTTCTAAGGCCCCCTAAAACACGCAAACGGAAACGGAATGCACGGGGGTTAATCCCCCTGTATTCCCCGTTCCCAAGCGCAGCTCGCCTCTCGTGTGTAATTTAACTCACATGCACACAAAGTCACGTTTTAAACCAAAACCATTGCTCACGGCGATTGTTTTCCTCGCAGCAGTCGCTCTCTCCGTCGCAACCGTTCTCTTTCCCCTCACAGCCACCGCCGAAGATTCACACTCAACCTCCACTAGTAGCTCCGCGTCGAGCTCCCCCGCTGCTTCTAGTGACATGGCTCCGACCATGGTGGTCTTCGATTCCTCCGGTTCCATGATCACCAACGATGCCGGCGGCCAGACCCGCATCGACGCCGCCAAAGATGCCGCCCGCACCTTCATCACCGAAGCCGGGGACGACGCCCCTCTGGGACTTGTCACCTACGGCGGGAACACCGGCGAGGCCCCCGAAGATGAGGCAGCCGGTTGCCAGGACATCACCGTGGTAACGCCACCCGAGGCCGGCAATTCTGAGAAGATGATTGGCCACATGGATGGCCTGCAACCGCGCGGCTTTACGCCCATCGGTGAATCTCTGCGCAAGGCCGCGGCCGAGCTTCCAAAAGAAGGCCAGCGCAGCATCATCTTGGTCTCGGATGGCGTTGCGACATGTACCCCGCCACCGGTCTGCGATGTGGCGAAGGAACTCAAAGAACAGGGCATCGACCTGGTCATCAACACCGTCGGCTTCAACGTTGAGCCCGAGGCGCAACAGGAACTCCAGTGCATTGCCGACACCACCGGCGGCACCTATGCCGACGCCTCCGACGCCGATAGCTTGGCCAAGGAGCTTAGCCGCGCAGCACCGCGCGCCTACAACGCCTACGAGTCAGACTTGGAGGAGATTGAAGGCGGCGAAACCGAGGGTTCTCCCGCCAAAGTCGACCGTGACGTGGAAGCCTTCTCCACCACCCTTCTTCCGACGGAAGGCGAGGGCCACTCCGCTGAATCGACTACTTTCTTCACCACCCCGATTGCTGAGGGCGAGCGCGTTGTCATTAGCGCCAACTCGACGCAAACACCGAGCATCAACAACTTCCGAAAAGGTGGATCACTCCACTTAGACATTGATGCAGCCGAACTATCCTGTGAACTCGACTCCGCTTCCGCCACTGATAGCTCAGTGAACCAGTACCAGACCGCAGCTTTATATAGCACTCAAGGTGGCGTGGAAGGCTGCGACTCCGATGAGTTCGCTTTCTCGATCCAGCGTAAAGGTGACTGGAAGCAGGAAGAAGAGCTCGGTGTGGAAGTGACCATTACTCGCTTTGGCGAGCCGGATATGAGCGGACAACCAGATCCGGCTGAAGAAAAGACTGAACCAGGCACCGTCGCAGCTTCCGGTGACCCCACCGAGGTTTCGCCCGGAACGTGGTTCACCGACGCTTCTGAGCTAAACCCACAGCAGCCGGTACGCGCACAGATCGTCCCCGGTGAAACCCACTTTTACCGCATGCCCGTCGAACATGGCCAGCAGTTTGCTGGCAGCATCTCCATGGTCGAAGAAGCCGACGACTTTGAAAACAACGATCCCGGTGACTCTCTCATTGTTACCGCGTACAACGAAGCTCGCGCGGAGATCGATGTCGAAGGATCCCACGCGACCATTCAAAAGGACTACAAAACCGATTTCAGCTACCCAGCGCCCATTCTCTTTGCCAACCGCTACGGAGGCTCCCACGACGATGGTTCGGCAGCTTCTGACATCGCCGCAGTGTGGCAGGGCGGCGAGCAATACATCGCCGTAACCTACGAAAAGCTACTAGCTGAACAGGAAATCGACGAAAATACGCAGCTTCCCGTGCTGACCTATGACCTCGTTGCGGACGCCGTGGGGGATCCCGTTCCGGAGCCGACCTTTGCACCAGTCAAGCTCGAGACCGAGAAGCCCTCTGCGCCAGCGGAAAAAGAAGATAAAGAAGACACGGAGAACCACGCGCAAGACAACGATGATTCATCGCTCTTCTCCGGCTTCCCCTTCCTCTTGGTAGGGCTCGGATTCCTAGTCCTCCTCGGCCTCGTCGTTGCTCTGGTTGTTGTTATCAGGAGCCTCAACCGCTAACCACGCTGACTAAGAACGTCACTCACGGTAAATAGTGCCCCCGAATCTGTAAAGATTTCGGGGGCACTATTTACCGTGACTGTCGTGACGTAGTACTCCACCCTTCACGGCAGCGCCCTCCGCTACTGAAGCGATCCCGCTGCCTGTCTTAAAGTGGGTCGAATGACATTCACTCAGGAAAATGCCACGCGAGCCCGAACAGAACCACTAAGTTCCTCAGGGGAGCAGATCTCTATTCCAGGCACCTGCATCGCCTTATGCGTTCCCAAAAAGTGCTTGCTCACATCCGATTTGTCAAGGTTCTCAAGAACCCTGAAAAACCTTTCAGCTTCCTTGGTATTTGGTGGTCCATAGGAATTGAGAGCTGCAAAAACAATGCCCCCACCGGAGGGTACAGCAGAGAGTGCCTGATTAGTCAGATGCTGAAGTTTTTCAAAGTATTCATCGATATAAATCTTTCGCGCTACCGAGCCTGGTTCATCGCTGACGTCGAAAAACACGATAAACCCTCTTAGAGGGGATAATTCAGGTAAATCTTCATCCTCTTGCACGACTGCAATATCCCTTGGGAAATCGTACTGAATTTCATCATCTGTAACTATTACAGAAAAGGTTGCAGCCAGTTGTTCCGCTACGTCCCAAGATTGCTCGGAGCTAACCCCGTATATCAGTATGTTACCCATTTCTACCACCCTTAATGACTTCCTTGCAGGCTATATAAACAATAAGAATACCTACACATATCAAGAAAATTCCGGCAATCTGGCCGGCAAGAGCAGTCGTCCAGGGAAGAGATTTCAACCCAGGTATATATCCAACTACGAAAGGTTCAGCTAAGAAACACAATGCAAGAATTAAACTAAGCAAAGGGATTCTGTTCGATAAAGAGCCTAATAAGCCAAATATCATACCTACAGGCAATGAAGCGAGGAACCAAATCTGGTTATCAGAAAAAATACTAGATGAAAAAAATCCGAGAAGCGCGCCCGTCGCATAGTGGACTGCCAACATGAAAAGGATTGTAAATACTCCGACGAACGATGAGAGTAGTGTTCTGCCCGATATGGATTTTCCTGCCAGAAATGCGCAGCTAATCCATAAAGACGCAGATCCCATGATTTGCCCCACTAGATTGCGTGAGAAAAGTAGCCCGTTCGCCTGCCCTTCGAGCATAGCTGTTGATGTTGCATGGGAAAATGCATAACCAACGGCGATGGCTAGGCAGGCTGTTGGAAGAATGAATTTGTTCATGGGGCCTAACGAAAGAACCTATTGGGTGGACCAGTAGGCGTTGCAGACACCCGCGGAGCGCCCGCCTGTCACACTAGCGGAAGCCCAACTCCCGGGCTTAGCGGTCCCGGTGCTAGTTTTGGTACCCATAATGGCCGTGGCGGTGTGGGTCTTTGTCCTGTGCATGTATTTAGACGTGCAAACCTTGGAACCGTCAGATGTGTAACTGCTCCCATAGGTCCAGGTGCCACCGCCGACATTCTCCGTGGCCCGAGGTTTCACGATTGTGGTGTCCACATCAAAAGTGACAACCCCCGAAGTGGGGTTTCCCTCTTCATCCCATGTTAGAATTCGTTCGTAACTATAAGGGATGGATGGTTCGGACTGATTTTCTTGGGCAATAGCTTGGGGAGTTGCAGGGACTAGTCCAGCAATCACGATGGATGCAAGCGCTCCCTTGAGTGTGCGTTTCATGCGAGTCTCCTTGTAGTTGAGTGGAACTGGGGGCAAGGTCTAGTAGGCCATTCGAACAGCTGTCAATCAAGTAATTGAACGACACTTTAAATCTACCATCAAATGACTTGAGCTGTGATTGAGGTTACCCTCGTTTAGTGGACACCCTATTTGTACGGATCTTGTGTCCGTGGGAGAGGATGTTCATTGTGAGTCAACAGCGCAAGAAGTACACGCCGGAGTACCGGCGTGAAGCCGCGAAC
>NZ_JAMKFF010000014.1:0-31014 GCF_023574125.1 Corynebacterium intestinale | reverse complement strand
GCCGCACCCGAGTGGTGCGGCTACCGGAAGTATCACCCCGAGCGCCGCGAGCTGCTACCAGATACTCACTGAAGCGCTACCAGATAGTCACGACACTGCTACCAAATAGCCGGTCGCAACACTCTACCCAACCATGGCAGAGCCATGAAGCGCTTATCCGAGTCAGGGCCCACCAGTGCGCCCTGAAGCCCGCCACAGCGCTACGAAGCGGATACAGAAACGCTGAGAGCCCGTGCTCCTTTCCTCGTATTGGGAAGGAACACGGGCTCTTGTGAGCGTGTTTCAGCGAGTGAAGGCGCTAGATGCGGCCGTTCTCCTCGTCTTCGCGGCGATTAGCCTCGTTGAGCTGACGGAACATCTCCGCTTCCTCAGCGTGGTTCTCGTGGCGAATCTCATTGACGCGCGAGACGATGGACGGGTCATCGGAAGAGAAGATGCCCTGCGTCTCGGAGTCAGCCAGACCAAGCTGGTTGAGCTGCTTCGGAACCGCGGCACCGGAGTACTCGAGCGGAATCGGGTGGCCATGGTCATCCACCGGGCCAAGCGGCTGGTGGACCTCAATGAAGGCACCATTCGGCAGCTGCTTAATAACGCCAGTCTCAATACCGTGCTCCAGGACCTCACGGTCGGAGCGCTGCAGACCAACGCAGATGCGGTAGGTCATGAAGTAAGCGATCGGCGGCAGGACGATGAGGCCGATACGGCCAACCCAGGTCATCGCGTTCAGGGAGATCTGGAAGAAGTGAGCCACGTGGTCGTTACCACCGGACAGCGTCACCAGAAGGAAGAACGTGATGGCAGCCGCGCCGATAGCGGAGCGAACCGGGACATCGCGCGGGCGCTGCAAGAGATTGTGGTGGGCGTCGTCACCAGTCAGCTTCTTTTCGATGAACGGGTAAGCAAACAGCAACACAACCATCAAGCCACAGAGCAGTGCAACCCAGAAGGCGGACGGAATCGTGTAGTTGCCGATGTAAAGCTCCCATGCCGGCATGACACGAGCAACACCGTCAGTCCACAGCATGTAAATATCCGGCTGGGAACCAGCGGAAACCTGAGACGGGTTGTACGGGCCAAGGTTCCAGATGGAGTTAATCGTCATCAGACCGGAGATGAGTGCCAGCACGCCGGCAACCATCATGCCCATGCCAATGGCCTTGGTGGCGAAGACCGGCATAATGCGGACGCCAACAACATTGTTCTCAGCGCGGCCCGGTCCAGGGAACTGGGTGTGCTTCTGGAACCAGACCATGATGAGGTGAGCTGCAATCAGGCCCAGAATGATGCCCGGGATAACCAGCACGTGCAGGATGTAGAAACGATCCAGCATCAGGTCGGACGGGAAGTCGCCACCGAAGATGGCCCAGTGCAGCCAGGTGCCGATGATCGGCAGGCCCAGGATAATGGCGGACATGATTCGCAGACCGACACCGGAGAGGAGGTCGTCCGGAAGGGAGTAACCGAGGAAGCCCTCGATCATGCCCAAGAGAATCAAGGCGCAACCGATAATCCAGTTAGCCTCACGCGGGCGACGGAACGCACCGGTGAAGAAGATGCGAAGCATGTGGGCAATCATGGACATCATGAACATGAGTGCTGCCCAGTGGTGCATCTGGCGCACGAACAGACCACCGCGGACCTCGAAGGAGAGGTCAAGCGCAGTTGCATAGGCGCGCGACATCTCCACACCGTTGAGCGGGGTGTAAGCGCCGTCGTAAATGACCTTCGTAATGGAAGGATCGAAGAACAGCGCCAAGTAGATGCCGGTCAGCACCAAGATGATGAAGCTGTACAGTGCCATCTCACCGAGCATGAAGGACCAGTGAGTGGGAAAGACTTTGTTGAGCTGGGTACGCAGGACGCCGGCAGCGGAGTACCGCTCATCCATGTTGTTACCCATCTGTGCAAGTTTGTTACTCATTATGACTTACGCTCCCAGAATGCAGGTCCGACGGGCTCGATGAAGTTGCCCTTAGCAACGAGGTAGCCCTCTTCGTCCACGTCAATCGGCAGCTGCGGCAGTGCACGGGCGGCCGGACCGAAGACCGGCTTGCCGTAGTGCAGAGCGTCGAACTGCGACTGGTGGCACGGGCAGAGAATGCGGTTGGTCTGAGCCTCGTACAACGAGGTCGGGCAACCAATGTGGGTACAAATCTTGGAGTAGGCGTAATAATCGCCGTAGTGGAAGTCCTCCTGGCCCTTGCGCTCGATGGCCTTCTTGGCGTCGTCGTTGCGCAGGCGGATGAGCATCACGGCGTTACGGTTGCCATGGATGGAGTGCATGTGGTTCTCGTAGACGTCCTTGTCCTCGGAGTACTCAGCACCATCGTTGACATCCTCAGCAGCCAGCGGGAAGACAGTCTCCATTCCGCCGGCCGCAAGGTCCTCCGGACGTACACGAACCAGGCGGGTAACACCGCGGGTGGTGTAGTGAGTGCCGGATTCGCCTTCGTGCTTCTCGGCGATAGTACCGGTATCGCGAGCAAGGTAGAGCTTGACGCCCTTTTCATGCATGGTCCAACCGGAAGTCCACAGCGTGCCGTCGCCGGCGTAGTTCAGATCGTGGCGCTTCTTCCACGGGTTATTGATGGCGCCACCCAGCGGCGCAATAACCGTCAGGCCGAACAGAACGCCGGCGCCGCCGAGCAGACCCTTGATGGTGGAACGACGACCCAGAGTCGACGTGTTCCAAGAATCATTAAGCAGCGCGGTCAGCGTGCGGCGGTCAACCTCTTCGGAAGGACCGTCGTGGCGACGCTGAACTGAGATCTCCTCCGGGAGAATCTTCTTGACGTACTGAACAATGGCGAAGCCCAGGCCCAGAATGCACAGGCCGGAAGTCAGGCCCAGCAGCGGGGTGTAGAGCGTGTGCCACCATAGGCCGTCCTCCCCCAGCATCTTGTACTGCCACGGCCAGAAGAGATAAACGCCAAGGAAGGCGATGCCCATCAGTACAGAAATGATCAGCCAGAAGGTGACATTGCCGGCGGCGCGCTTCTCAGCGGGGTCACCCTCGACCGGGAAGCGTTCCTTGCGGAATGCGACGGTGACGTCGTCAAGCTCGGTGCCGAGCGCTGCGAGCTCGTCGTTGCTCATAGCATCGAGCTCTTTGCGAGAGTAATTCTTCTTTACGTTGCTCATGAGCGAGATCCAATCCACATAGCGGCAACGCACAGAAGGCTGATGCCGATGATCCACATTGCCAGGCCCTCAGCCACTGGGCCGAGACCGCCGAGCGACCAGCCGGCTGGCGACGGGGTTTCCTTTGCAGACTTGAGGTAGGCGATGATGTCCTTCTTCTCGTCTGCGGTCAGCTGACGGTCAGAGAACTTCGGCATGTTCTGCGGGCCGGTCAGCATTGCCTGGTAGATCTCCTGCTCGTTGGCCGGAGCCAGCGGCGGGGCAAACTTACCGGAGGACAGCGCGCCGCCCTTGCCGGTGAAGTTGTGGCAGGACGCGCAGTTCATGCGGAAGAGCTCAGAACCCTTAGCTACGTCTTCTGCCTGAATCTGCCCGTTGTAGTTAGCGCCGCGCAGAGATTCCTGCGCAACGGAGCCGTCCTCGTTGTAGACGATATCGGCACCGCCACCGTTGGCAGCAACATAAGCGGCAAGCGCCAGGGTTTGCTGCTCGGTGTAGCGCGGGGTTTTGCGCTCAGCCTGAGCGTCGTTAGACATCATCGGCATGCGGCCGGAGTGAACCTGGAAGTACACGGAGCCGGCACCAATGCCAACGAGGGACGGGCCGCGGTCCTGGATGCCCTGCAGGTTAGCGCCGTGGCAGGTAATACAAGCGACTTCGTAGATGTCCTTGCCCTCTTGAACGAGTGCCTGGTCATCCTTTGCGGCTGTAGCCACCTGCGCGTCAGGGGTCAAGGCAGAAGCCAAGACGCCAGCGCCGGTAAGGCCGATGCTCAGCGCAAAGACGCCAGCCAGCGTGCGCTTCGCCTTGCGGCGACGGCGGGTCTTCTTAGCCGCGGCAGTGGTGTCTTCCACTGCGGCGGGCTGCTGGATGTTATCCATCATTTTCCTTTAGATAACTCGTACATGGAAATGAATGGCTGTAGGCCGGTTGCTCCCCGGCGACTACGGCCTACTGAACTAGGTAGATGACTACGAACACGCCTATCCACACAACGTCAACGAAGTGCCAGTAGTAGGACACTGCCATTGCCGCGGTGGCCTGTGCAGGCGTGAACTTGGAGCGGGCGATGCGCGCCAAGATGATTCCGAAGGAAATCAGACCCGCAGTCACGTGAGCCGCGTGGAAGCCGGTCAGAATGTAGAAGACCGAACCGAACACGCTGGACTGAACAGTGACACCAGCCATGATCAACTCTGTCCACTCGAACGCCATGATGCCTAGGAAGACAACACCCAACGCGATGGTCACCGAGTACCAGAGTCGGAGCTTGTATACGTCACCCCTTTCTGCTGCAAACACGCCGAACTGAGAGGTCACGGAGGAAAGAACCAGGACTGTCGTAATGATGAAGCCCATCGGCACGTTGATGTGCGCGGTGTGCTCAGCCCAGTCACCCTCCTGGCCGTTCGCACGCGAGGTGAACCACATCGCGAACAGTCCAGCAAAGAACATCAATTCCTGAGACAGGAACACGATGGTGCCAACGCTGACCATGTTGGGTCGGTTCAGCGCGGCAACACGTGGTGCTGCCATACCTTGGTTAGAAACTACGCTCGTCACGCATAACAGTATGGCTGGTCTAGCCGCATAAGTCATCTCATTTCCCCCCGATTTTTTTGAGGCCAGAGCATAGACCTTCACTATCTTCATCGCGACCGGAGTCCCCACATCATTCAGGAAATAGTTGGGAACTTTTCACCGCGCTTTACGACGCCCCATCCCTGCAGGTAGTGCAACATGCTAACGAAGGCGGCAACCATTCAGGTCATGTCAACTACTCGGAGCCTGTTCCCCAGAGCTACTTCCTCACGACGTGCCCCAATGAGATAAATCACACCCCCACTCACCCGCGTAAGTGCAGGACTGCAACTTTCGGATGACCCCCGTAAAAACGCACGTTAACGTGCTGGAATTCCTACGGCCGACCTGCTCCCAGCCATCCTGGCACCCCAAGCCCTCCCCCAGCCTGCCGGGCTACACAAATTTTTTGGGGCCTCCGGGAACTTTTTACAACGCTTCACGACGCCTTGAAGATCGACAAGGCCCCCGCCACGTTGTGTGGCAGGGGCGTGAGAAGTCGTGGCGCTAAATCGCGCGGCAGGAGTGGCTAAGCCTTAGTGCTTTTCCTTCGGAAGACCGTACTGCAGGGACAGGCCGGTAACGGACGTCACGAGCAAGACAGCACCCAGAATAATCATCCAGAAGTAAAGGAAGATGATGCCAAGACCCAGCACCGCGATGGAGCCGGTCATGCACAGCGGCCAAATGGAGCTCGGAGAGAAGAAGCCGAGAATACCAGCTCCGTCTTCAGTCTCCGCTTCCTCCCAATCTTCCGGAGTGACGTCAACGCGGTTATCGGTGAAGTGGAGGTAGCCGCCCAGCATGATGCAGAGCAGCATGGCAAGGACCATGCCGACGATGCCGACCCACTCGGTGCCGTATAGGTAGCCATCATCCTTGACGTAGTTAACACCAATGATGTAGACGATGAGCGACACGAAGAGGTAGGTCGCAATTGCGTAAAAGACCTTAGATGTTGCACGCATTGTGTATCAGTTCCTTTTCTTATGCCGCAGACGAGGTGTCAACGAAGTTGTCGGCATCGCGGGTATCGCGCAGCGAGTTGAACGGAGTAGTGGTAACTGCGTAAGGCTCTTCACCAATGTACTCAAGGGCCTCGGCGTTGGTTGCCTGCGGATTCTCCTCACGGAACTTGAGGTACTCGTTAAAGTCCGCGCGGTCAACGGTGCGGATCTCGAAGTTCATCATGGAGTGGTAGGTACCGCACATCTCAGCACAGCGGCCGACGAAGGCACCCTTTTCCTCAATCTTCTCAACCTGGAAGCGACGCTCCTGGGAGTTCTTCTCCGGGTGTGCGTAGGCATCGCGCTTAAACAGGAACTCCGGAACCCAGAATGCGTGGGAAACGTCGCCGGAGGCAAGACGGAACTCAATCGGGGTATCTACCGGGAGAACCAGAACCGGAACCTCTTCGGTGGTACCGACGGTCTCAATCTTGTTGAAGTTGAGGTAGGAAATGTCGCCCATGGACTTACCGTGAATCGGGTTGGGGTTCGCAGTACCCTCTGGATCCACAGCAGATTCCTCAGCGAGCTTCTGGCGCTCAGTATCGGCGCCATTGTAATTCTCGCCATCAACCTTGTTCTCGGCGTAACCAAACTTCCAGTTCCACTGGAAAGCAGTCACGTCAACGGTGACCTCAGGGTTCTTATCCAAGGCCGTAACCTTCTGCTGCGCCTGAACGGTGAAGAAGAACAGGCCCATGATGATAAGGATTGGAATGATGGTCAAAGCCATCTCCAGCGGCACGTTGTACTGCAGCTGCTTCGGGAACTCACCCTTGCCAGCCTTCTCGGCCTTCTTCGCGCTCCAACGGAAGATGGCAGTGAGGAAGAGGCCCCACATAATAAAGCCGATGATCCATGCAGCAACCCAGACCCAGATCCAGAAGTTGTACATCGAGTGAGCCTCAGGGGTAACACCCTTCGGCCAACCCATACCTAGGAGATTTTCAACGGCCGTCGGCGCTGCGACGTCACAACCTGCCAGAGCTAGACCGCCCAGAGCGATAACGCCCGCCAAGCCTGCCTTACGGCCGAGGTTGCGTTGCTTACGCTGTCCCACGTGTGTTCTGCCTTTCTGTGCACACAAACTTCTCGAATACTCACAGAGCATTCCTACCCAATCAGGATAGAGGATCATGCCTGAATTTCAGACCTTTTCGCTGGACTGATCAGGTGTTAGTTCCGCTCTATAAATAGTGAACGTACGGGATGTTACCGGCCCACCTGCGCAAGGTCACACCAGCTACCCCACCCTCCCCCTTCCACCTATGACTCAATTCACAAGGCGTACTGCTGTACATCATCCGAAAGTTCGCACCCTAACGGGGAACGCGGCGCGGGGTTCGCAAATCGCCGAACTCCAGCCGTAAAGTGTGTCGAGGATAGACCTTGATATATAAGGAGAAGCAAGTTTATGTGCGGACTCTGCGCGCTGCTCAGCGCCGATCGCAACGCCGCTCAACACGTGGAGGCACTCGAGCAGTCCCTCCAGTGCATGCGCCATCGCGGCCCCGACGCTGCTGGTACTTGGCATGACGATGAGGCGGCTTTTGGCTTTAACCGCCTGTCCATCATCGACCTCGAGCACTCCCACCAGCCGCTGCGTTGGGGCCCCGAAGACAACCCACAGCGCTACGCCCTCACCTTCAACGGCGAGATTTATAACTACGTCGAGCTGCGCGAAGAGCTCATCGCCGCCGGCTACACCTTTAACACCGAGGGCGATGGTGAGCCCATCGTCGTCGGCTACCATCACTGGGGCAAGGACGTAGTAGAGCACCTACGTGGCATGTTTGGCTTCGTCATTTGGGACACCGAAACGCGCACGATGTTCGCCGCCCGAGACCAGTTCGGCATCAAGCCCCTCTATTACGCCACCACGGATGCCGGCACGGTGTTCGCCTCCGAGATGAAGTGCATCCTCTCGATGGCCAATTCGCTAGGTCTAGCTCTCAGCCTTGATAAGCGCGCCATCGAGCACTACACCGACCTGCAGTACGTGCCGGAACCGGAATCCCTCCACGCCAATATTCGCCGCGTCGAGTCGGGTTGCACCGTTACTCTTCGTCCCGGCGAAAAGGTCGTGTCTGAGCGCTACTTCAAGCCTCGCTTCCCTATTCAGCCCGTTAAGCAGGGCGAAGAGCAAAAGCTCTTCGACAAGATTGCACGGGCGTTGGAGGATAGCGTCGAGAAGCACATGCGTGCCGATGTAACCGTAGGTTCCTTCCTGTCCGGCGGCATTGACTCCACTGCCATTGCAGCCTTGGCCAAGCGCCACAATCCGAACCTGCTCACCTTCACTACCGGCTTCGAGCGGGAAGGCTATTCCGAGGTGGATGTCGCCGCCGAGTCTGCCGAGGCAATCGGTGTGGAGCACATCGTCAAAATTGTCTCCCCCGAGGAGTACGCCGACGCCGTCCCGAAGATCATGTGGTATCTGGACAATCCCGTTGCGGATCCTTCCCTCGTGCCGCTGTACTTCGTTGCCCAGGAGGCCCGCAAACACGTCAAGGTGGTACTTTCCGGCGAAGGCGCAGACGAGCTCTTCGGTGGCTACACCATTTACAAGGAACCGCTCTCGCTGGCTCCGTTTGAGAAGATTCCTTCCCCACTGCGCCGCGGCTTGGGCAAGCTCTCACAGGTGCTCCCCGAAGGAATGAAGGGCAAGTCCCTGCTCAACCGCGGTTCCATGACCATGGAGGAGCGCTACTACGGAAATGCTCGTTCCTTCAACTTCGAGCAGCTCCAGCGCGTCCTGCCCTGGGCTAAACAGGAATGGGACCACCGCGAGGTGACCGCGCCGATTTATGCGCAGTCTCAGGACTTCGACCCCGTAGCCCGCATGCAGCACCTCGACCTGTTTACGTGGATGCGCGGCGATATCCTGGTCAAGGCCGACAAGATGAACATGGCCAACTCGCTCGAGCTGCGCGTGCCCTTCCTTGACAAGGAAGTGTTTAAGGTCGCGGAGACCATCCCCTATGACCTCAAGATTTCGCACGGCACCACCAAGTACGCGCTGCGCAAGGCCATGGAGCAGATCGTCCCGCCGCACGTGCTACACCGCAAGAAGCTGGGCTTCCCAGTTCCCATGCGCCACTGGCTGGCAGGCGATGAACTCTACGGTTGGGCCCAGGACCAGATCACGGAGTCCCAGACCGAGGACATCTTCGACAAGAAGGAAGTCCTGGAGATGCTCAAGGAGCATCGCGACGGAGTATCCGATCACTCGCGCCGCCTGTGGACGGTTCTGTCCTTCATGATCTGGCACGGCATCTTCGTGGAAGAGCGCATCGACCCCAAGATTGAGCAGCGCGATTATCCCGTGAAGCTCTAGAGTCACCCACCCTCTTCTGTCCAACTTCCAGAAGTAGGAAACGGTACCGGGAACCCGGTACCGAGAAGATTGAAGAATAAAAAGCGAAGCCCTCGCCACGTGGCGAGGGCTTCGGCATATCGTCTATGTGACTTTAATTGAAGGAGTCACCGCAAGCGCAGGAACCGCCAGCGTTGGGGTTATCGATGGTAAAACCCTGTGCCTCAATGGTGTCGGAGAAATCAATCTTGGCACCGGTGAGGTACGGGATGGACATCTTGTCTACGACGAGGTTAACGCCGCCGATGGTGTCCACCTTGTCACCATCCAGAGTGCGGTCATCGAAGTAGAGCTGGTAGCGCAGGCCAGCGCAGCCACCCGGCTGGACAGCGATGCGCAGCGAGAGATCATCGCGGCCTTCCTGCTCAAGCAAGGACTTTGCCTTGGCAGCAGCGGCCTCGGTCAGGATAACTCCGGTTGCAGACGCGGGAGCGGTCATGGTTTCTCCTCTTATATATACGGAATTTTCTGGAGCCCACCCTACCCCCTCACAGGAGAGGAAGAAAGGATGCCTCGCAGTAGAACAGTGTCGTGCTCTCTTTCCTCAACGCCGGCTCCCGCGGGCCTATTCCCAGTATGTCCATGCGACCTTGTACGCTAAACAGCGTGAAACTTCCGTGGCAAAAAGATGACAAGACCTCTTCACCCGCCGAACAAACCCCGGCGCCGGAAGAGCAACCCGCCGCCGAGAAACCGCACCGCAAGGGCTACACGCCGCCGAAGGGCCGCCCTACGCCCAAGCGCGATGCGCAGGAAATCGCCCGCGGCGTCAAGCGCGATCCCCGAGGAATGTCGGAGGCGCAGCGCTACCAGCACCGCAAGGAGCTCAAGGCTTCCATGTCCAAGCAGGAGTGGAAGGAATACAAGCGCAAAGAGCGCCAAGAGTCCCGCGAGCGCAACAAGGTGGCACAGGAGCGCATGGCCGCTGGCGACGAGCGCTACCTACTCGCCCGCGATAAGGGCGAGGTCCGCCGCTACGTGCGTGATTGGGTAGATTCCCGCCGCTTCATCAACGAGTGGGTCATGCCTTTTGCCATCGTGTTGCTGGTGCTCATGTTCGTCAGCACCCGGGATCCGCGCCTGTCCCAGATCATTTCTATCGGCGCCATGGCGGTCATCGTGGTCTTCGCGGTCGAGGGCTTCTGGCTCGCGCGCAAGTGCAATAACGCCGTACGCCTCAAGTTCCCCGGCACCACCGAGGCCGGTTTTGGCCTAGGCTTCTACGCGTACTCCCGCGCCTCCCAGCCGCGTAAGTGGCGCACCCCGCGCCCGCAGGTGGAGCGCGGAGCCACCGTCTAGACCGGAGGACACATGCCTGAATTCACCGCCGTTCCCCAGCTGCGCCCTGCAACCGCAGCACAACCAAACCGCGTGGCAGAGATTGCCGCGTGGTTGGCGGCAGCCCAGGATTCTCAGCAGGCTAAGCCCCTTCAGCGCCCTCGTGCGATTGTCTTTCTCAGCAATCCCGCTATCGCGACGCACACCACCGACGACGAGCTCACGCAGCACTCCCCTGCTGATGAGGAACGGTGGCGCGAGAACATCTTCAGCGCTGCGCAGCGCGCAGGGGCAGGCATAGACTTCGTCGAGTGCACCAGCGCAGAGTCCACCAGCCCTGAGCCTGGCGCCACCTCCGCCGCCATGACTCCCGCGGAGTTCGAGTCCTTCATCGATGTGGGCATGGCCACCGCAGATCGCGAGATCGATTCCGGTTCGGATCTACTCATAGCGTCGGCTCGTGGCATCGATGACGCGACCGTCGCCGCAAGCCTTATGGGCCGGATTACCCACACCGAACCGGTGGCCATCGTGGGGACGAATACGCTTGCCAGCGGTATTACGGATGCGCAGTGGAAGACCCGCGTGAGCATTGTGCGGGACTCCATGTTCCGCGCCCGCAACCTGGAAGGCTGGGAAGTTGTGCAGACCATCGGTACCCCGAGTGTGGCAGCGCTGGTGGGTTTCATCGCCCAAGCCACGGCGCGGCGGACGCCGGTGCTTATCGACGGCCCCCTGGCCGCCACCGCCGCCGTCCTCGCCGAGCGCAGTGCCCCCGGCGTGAAAGGCTGGCTGCGTGCGGGAAGCACGACCCCCGAACCGGCGTATGCCCTCGCACTCAGGGAGCTCGGGATTGAACCGCTGCTCGATTTAAACCTGAGCGAAGGCTTCCCCCTCGGCGCGCTCGCGGCCCTGCCGCTGGTGCAGCTGGCCGCCGAGCTTGCCTAAGCGAATTGCGCTCTAAGCCTCCACCAGCGTGTGCAGCCAGCCGTGGGTATCCTCAACGGACCCGCGCTGGATACCGGTGAGGCGCTCACGCAAAGCCATCGTCGTGGCCCCTGCCTCATCGTTGTTGATGTGGAAGTCAGTATCGGTGCCCATGACGTGGCCCACCGGGGTAATGACGGCAGCGGTACCGCAGGCAAAGGCCTCCACCATCGCGCCGGAAGCAACGTCTTGCTCCCACTCCTTGTAGGTGATGCGACGCTCTTCGACCTTCAAGCCCATATCTTCGGCCACCTGCAGCAGGGACTTGCGGGTAATGCCCGGAAGCAGCGAGCCCGACAACGCCGGAGTTACCAGAGTCTGGTTGCCCTCTTCGCCGTAGACGAAGGCCAGGTTCATGCCACCCATCTCCTCGATGTAGGTGCGGTCGATGGCATCCAACCACACCACCTGGTCGCAGCCTTTCTCCGCTGCCTGCGCCTGCGCCAGCAGGGAGGCCGCGTAGTTGCCGGCGAATTTAGCTGCACCGGTGCCGCCGGGGGCGGCGCGAACAAAGTCGGTGGATAGCCAGACGGACACCGGCTTGATGCCGCCGGAGAAGTACGCGCCGGCCGGGGAAGCGATGACAACATAGCGGTAGGAGTGTGCCGGGTGCACGCCCAGGGACACATCGGTGGCGATCATGAAGGGGCGGAAATACAGCGCTGCCTCGCCACCGGCCTCGGGGACCCAGGCCTGGTCGACGTCGACAAGCTGGCGCAGCGACTCAATGAACTCCTCTTCCGGCAACTGCGGCATGGCCATGCGCTCCGCGGAAGCTTGCAGACGCTGCGCGTTCTGCTCCGGGCGGAAGGTGGCGATGCTGCCATCGGGCTGACGGTAGGCCTTGATGCCCTCGAAGATAGCCTGGCCGTAATGGAATACGGTGGACGCCGGATCCATACTGAACGGCGCGTAAGGGCGCACCTGCGCGTCGTGCCATCCCTTGTCCTCGGTCCAGTCAATCGTCACCATATGGTCGGTGAAGTACTTACCAAAGCCCGGGTTCGCCAAAATCTCCTGCAGGCGCTCCGGGGAGGTGGGGTTTTCAGTTCGCGTCACGGTGTAATTCAACATGTTTCATAGCGTACTCCCCCAACACCTATAGATATGCAGAAATGCCCTAGCCATGTAGTCACCCCTTGGGCGCATCGCCCATCCGCGTTCCACATCATGGACACGGGTAGGGTGTGAGGAGTATCCCATTGTCACTTTTCTCAAGGAGGACATCGTGGCTTCTACCACGTTCGAATTGCCCGCACGCGGCTCTTTCCCCACCGTTAAGCTGGCCAAGAAGGCCCCCAAGCAGGCGGACGCCCTGTTGATCGCAACCTTTGCTGGCGAGGATGGGCTCGAGGTGCCGGGTACCTCCCTGCTCGGCTCCTCGGCGCTGCGCTCGACGTATGAGGCCCTCACCGCAGTGGGGGCGACGGGCAAGGCTGGGGAAATCGTGAAGGTCCCCGCCCCGCAAAAGGCGGGCGCCGCACAGGTCATTGCGTTGGGTTTGGGCAGCGTCGAGGAACTCGACGATGAAGCACTGCGCCGCGCCGCGGGCAGCGCCGCCCGTGCCACCACTGGCGTGGGCACCATCGTGACCACCCTCGCGGACTTCGGTGTGAGCGCCGCCGTCGAAGGCCTCATCCTTGGCGGCTACGCCTACCGCGGCATCCGCTCCACCGAGCTCACTAAGAAGGAACAGCCGGCAACCTTCGTCGTCGTGGCTGATAAGTCCGCCTCCGAGGAGTTCGAGGCCGCTCGCACCGTGGCAGAGTCTGTCTTGTTCACCCGTGACTTGGTGAATACCCCGGCGAACGAGCTCTACCCGGAGTCCTACGCCGCCATCATTTCCAGCCAGGCCAAGGAAGCCGGGCTTGACGTCGAGGTGCTCGATGAAAAGCAGCTGGCAAAGCAGGGCTTCGGTGGTATCTTGGCTGTGGGTAAGGGCTCGGCCCGCCCGCCGCGCCTGGTGCGCCTGAGCTGGAAGCCCAAGAAGGCCAAGCAGCACGTGGCTCTCGTGGGCAAGGGCATCACCTTCGATACCGGCGGCATTTCCCTGAAGCCGGGCAACGGTATGTGGGACATGATTTCGGATATGGGCGGCTCGGCTGCCATGGCTGCCACCATTATCGCGGCTGCCAAGTTAAAGCTGCCGGTCCAGATCACCGCTACCCTGCCGCTGGCTGAGAACATGCCGGGCTCTGGCGCCACCCGCCCGGGCGATGTCATTGCCCACTACGGTGGCCTGACCTCAGAGGTGCTCAACACCGACGCCGAGGGCCGCCTCGTGCTTTCCGACGCCATTGCGCGCGCCAGCGAGGACAAGCCCGACTACCTCATCGAGACCGCCACTCTTACCGGCGCACAGATCGTGGCGCTGGGCTCCCGCACCGCGGGCGTTATGGGCTCCGAGGTCTTCCGCGATCGCATCGCCGAAATCGGCCGCGAGGTGGGCGAAAACGCGTGGGCGATGCCGCTGCTGGAGGAGCACGACGAGGAGATCAAGTCCCAGGCCGCGGATATCCGCAACATCAACGCTAAGCGCGAGGGCGGCATGGAATTCGCCGGCACGTACCTCAAGCAGTTCGTAGGCGAAGGCATCGAGTGGGCACACATCGATATCGCCGGCCCGTCCTGGAACGGTTCCGCTCCGCGCGGCTACACCCCGAAGCGCGCCACCGGTGTGCCGGTGCGCACCGTGGTGGCAACCCTGCGCGAGATTGCCGAAGCCTAGATCAGAGCGGCTTTGACTAGGCCCGTCGTGTGAGCGGCTTCAGGCCGCTCACACCTCTTCGCCGGCGATGACGTAGTCCTCCTTGTCCGCCAGCGGGAGGACAGTCCCGTCGGACATGGCGCGGTCGGTGACGACCCCGTTATCGTCGACAAGCGCCACCTCGTTGCCGCCCTCGCGCAACCGGCGCAGGCCCTCCTTGAGCATGCGCCGGCCCACCGTGTGCAGGCCGGAAACCTGCGAGAAGTCCAGCGCTAGGCGCTTGCCAGAGAATTGGCGCTCCTCCAGCTCGTGGAGGATGGCTTCCGTAGCGGTGAAATTGATGTGGCCCTGCAGTCGGATAATCGCGGTCTCTTCATCCTCATCGACGCTGCGCACCGGGTGAACACCGAATCGGTTCTCAGTGGACATCAGGTGCAGGCCCATATCGGAGGAAAGCTCGCGGAAAATCGCGGTGCCGCGCACGCTATTGCCCTGTTCATCGAGGCGCGGCGAGAACGTCGCCACACCGATCTGCCCCGGCAGCGTACCAATGAGCCCGCCGGCCACACCCGACTTAGCTGGGATTCCCACTTCCGCCATCCAACGCCCGGCGCCGTCATACATGCCACAGGAACTCATCACTGCCAAGGTCATGCGGCACACGTCGGCGTCCAGAATCTTCTCCCCCGTCACCGGCTGGCGCCCGCCATTGGCCAAGGTCGCGGTCATGACGGCGAGGTCACGCACGTCGACCGACAGCGCGCACTGCGAGGTGTAGGACAGAACTGCGTCGTGGGCATCGTCCTGAATGATCTCATAAGAACGCAGCATGTGCGCGAGCGAAAGGTTTCGTTCGGCGTGCTCGAGCTCGGAGTCACACAGGCGCTTATCGACGTCCACCTCGCGCCCCGCCAGCTTTGAAATGAAGGAACGAATCTTCTCCACGCGGTCCTCCACGCTGGAGTCCACACCGTTGATGAGCTGGTTGACCACAATGGCACCAGCGTTGATCATCGGGTTCACTGGGCGGTGATCCTTTGCCAGGGAAAGCTCGTTAAAGGCCTGGCCGGAGGGCTCTAGGCCGACGACTTCACGGACCTCATCGAGCCCCAGCTCCTGCAGCGCCAGCGCGTAGACGAAGGGCTTGGAGATGGACTGGATGGTAAAGCGGTTCTCCGCATCGCCAGCGCTGTACAGGTGCCCCGTCACAGAGCACAGGGCTACGCCGAGTTGCTCAGGGTTTGCGCTGGCCAGCTCTGGGATATAGTCCGCGACCTCGCCAGAATCGTGGTCGTGAACACGGTCGAGGATTTTTTGTAGATAAAAAGGAATCGGTGATTTCATCGGCATCCAGCCTATAGAATTACCGCGTATGAAGCCTGCACTCATCATCGTTGACGTCCAACATGACTTCTGCCCTGGCGGCGCACTTGCCACCGAAAAAGGCAACGAGGTGGCTGACCGTATCGGTGCCCTTCAGCCCAGCTATGACACCGTCGTGGCTACCCAGGACTGGCACATCGATCCGGGCAGCCACTTTTCCGGATCGCCCGACTTCGTCGATTCCTGGCCAGTGCACTGCGTTGCTGATTCCTTTGGTGCCGCCATGCACGAATCCATCGGCGCCGCCCAAGCCTACTTCCGCAAAGGCGAATACACCGCTGCGTATTCCGGGTTCGAAGGCGCGGCCGATGGTGTGTCATTGGCAGACTGGTTGCGCGAGCACAACATCACCGCCGTGGACATCGTTGGCATCGCCACCGATCACTGCGTGCGGGCCACGGCGCTCGACGCAGTTAAGGAAGGCTTCGCCGTCCGCGTTCTGGCACACTACTGCGCGCCTGTCGATGAGTCCCGTGGCGCCGCCGCGCTTGCCGAGCTCGCGGATGCGGGCGCAACCATCGTGAAGGACTAGTCCTTATTCTGCTGCTGGCGCTGCTCAAAGCGCTCGCGGCGTTCACGTTGCTCTTCCCTCTTGCGCAGGATGCGCTCGCGTTCAATGCGCTCGCGCATGCGCTGCGGATAGCCGGTCTCCTCGACGTCATAGACATCGCATCGAAGCAGCTTGGCTACCGCATCGATCCCTTTCGGCCCGCCGATACGGCGGCGGATGAAGGCGCCGTTCTCATCAACTACGACCACGGACATCTCGTTGACCACGGTTTCCGGCTCAACGAAGGCCTCGATATATGCGCGTCCCTGTGCCCAGGTTTGAAGCTCCCGGGCGTCTTCTGCGCGAATCGTCTCCCCCGGTGCGCGGGGCGGGCGCAGCTGGGACTTAGAGCTGTTGCGGCGGAAGGGGTTGAACATGGCTCTTTAGCCTACCGGAGGCATCCTTCATCCCCTTCGTGCGGAGGATGCCCTAATTCACCCCACCCGTGCGCGCCTTTTATAAACACGCTGTAGAATCGAACACTAGCGTTTCAATAATTCCAACTTTCGAGGAGTCTTAATACTTATGGCACACTCTGTTGTGATGCCCGAACTGGGCGAATCTGTAACCGAAGGCACGATTACCCAGTGGCTGAAGTCCGTCGGCGACACCGTTGAGGTCGACGAGCCTTTGCTCGAGGTCTCCACCGACAAGGTCGACACCGAAATCCCGTCCCCGGTCGCCGGCACCATCCTCGAAATCAAGGCAGAGGAAGATGACACCGTAGACGTGGGCGAGGTCATCGCCATCATCGGTGACGAGGGCGAGTCCGCACCGGCTGCTGAGGAGTCGGAGGATTCTTCCGAGAAGGCCGAGGAGACCCCGGACAAGCCTGCTGAGGACGCTGAGTCCGAGGCTCCTGCTGCTTCTGGTGATGCCACCGACGTGGAAATGCCGGAACTCGGTGAGTCCGTCACCGAGGGCACCATCACCCAGTGGCTGAAGTCCGTCGGCGACACCGTCGAGGTCGACGAACCACTCCTCGAGGTCTCCACCGACAAGGTCGACACCGAAATCCCGTCCCCGGTCGCCGGCACCCTCGTTGAAATCCTCGCCGAGGAAGACGACACCGTCGACGTCGGCGCCGTCATCGCCCGCATCGGCGACGGCTCCGCCGCCGCTTCCGAGAAGCCTGCCGCCAAGGAAGAAAAGGCCGAGAAGAAGGAAGAGCCGAAGGCAGAGGAAAAGGCCGAGGAAAAGGCCGAGGAGAAGTCCGAGGCTCCTGCTGCTTCTGGTGATGCCACCGACGTAGAGATGCCGGAACTCGGTGAGTCCGTCACCGAGGGCACCATCACCCAGTGGCTGAAGTCCGTCGGCGACACCGTCGAGGTCGACGAACCACTCCTCGAGGTCTCCACCGACAAGGTCGACACCGAAATCCCGTCCCCAGTCGCCGGCACCCTCGTTGAAATCCTCGCCGAGGAAGACGACACCGTCGACGTCGGCGCAGTCATCGCCCGCATCGGCGACGGCTCCGCCGCCCCGGCCAAGGAAGAAAAGGCCGAGAAGAAGGAAGAGCCGAAGGCAGAGGAAAAGGCCGACAAGAAGGCCGAGGAGAAGTCCGAGGCCAAGGCTGAGAAGAAGGACGAGAAGCCGGCCGCGTCCGCTGAGCCGAAGGCTTCCGAGACCTCTACGAAGGTCAATAACGGTGACAACGTCCCGTACGTCACTCCGCTGGTACGCAAGCTGGCTGAGAAGCACGGCGTGGATCTCTCCACCGTCTCTGGCACCGGTGTTGGCGGCCGCATCCGCAAGCAGGACGTGCTGGCCGCTGCTGGCGAGGGTGAGGCACCGGCTTCCTCCGCTAAGGCCGCTTCCAGCAGCCCGCGTGCTCGCTGGTCCACCAAGTCCGTGGATCCGGAGAAGCAGGAGCTCATCGGCACCACCCAGAAGGTCAACCGTATCCGCGAGATCACGGCGTCCAAGATGGTTGAGGCCCTCCAGATCTCCGCTCAGCTGACCCACGTCCAGGAAGTCGATATGACTGCCATCTGGGATATGCGCAAGCAGTCCAAGCAGGCGTTCATTGACAAGTACGAGGCCAACCTCTCCTTCCTGCCGTTCATCGTGAAGGCAACCGTTGAGGCACTGGTGTCCCACCCGAACGTCAACGCTTCCTACAACCCGGAGACCAAGGAGATGACCTACCACGCTGACGTCAACGTGGCCATCGCCGTAGACACCCCGAAGGGCCTGCTCACCCCGGTCATCCACAAGGCTCAGGAGCTGACGCTTCCGGAGATCGCTCAGAAGATCGCCGAGCTGGCTGACAAGGCACGCAACAACAAGCTCAAGCCGAACGATTTGACCGGTGCAACCTTCACCGTGACCAACATTGGCTCCGAGGGCGCCCTGCTGGATACCCCGATTCTGGTTCCGCCGCAGGCCGGCATCCTGGGCACCGCCGCTATTACCAAGCGCGCGGTTGTCGTCACCGAGGACGGCCAGGACGCCATCGCTATCCGCCAGATGTGCTACCTGCCGTTCACCTATGACCACCAGGTGGTCGACGGTGCCGACGCTGGTCGCTTCATCACGACCATCAAGGACCGCCTCGAAACCGCGGACTTCGAAGCTGACCTTGACCTCTAAGCCTTAGAGCTAAGCCCTAGGCTTGCTCCCCCGCCACTGCGGCGGGGGAGCTTCGTCGTTTTCGCCCTGCTTTCCTCCATCCCACAAACACAGCTCGGTGACATCGCTCAGAGGAACCGCTACCCCTCCAAAACTGACGAAGTTTCCTTCAGATCCTCAGAGATCGGCGCCAACTTTGTCAGTTAGGCACGTTTTCTTTAACCGTCTTGCCACCAAGACCCGACAACTGTGACCCAGCACACTAGACTGAGCCGCATGGTTTCGCAAAAGTGGTTTCGCGTCGCACTCGGTATGTTTCTCGTCGCCTGCGGCGCCAATCTCTTCGCTCCCATGGTCGTGGTCTACCAAACCACCACCTCCCTCGGGGTTCTGCAAACAACCTTCCTTTTTGGCATCTACGCCCTCGGCATCATGGTCGCTCTATTCATCGGTGGTCCGCTTTCGGATTCGCTAGGGCGCCGCGCCATCATGCGTCCAGCTGTCCTCACCACCACTGCCGGTTCCCTCGTTTTCCTTAGCGGCGCAGGCGGCGCCTTCCTCCCCTTGTTGATCGGCCGCCTGTGCGCCGGTGCCGCCGTGGGCCTCGCTATGTCTTCCGGCGCAGCCTGGATCAAGGAGCTCAGCACACACCTGAGCGTTGGAGCCAAGCGTTCCTCCATAGCCCTGTCGGCCGGTTTCGCATCAGCACCCGGCGTGGCTGGTATCGCCGCCGAGTTCCTCCCCTGGCCCACCGTTGTGCCTTATCTTTTGCACATCGGCCTAGCACTCATCGTGGTCCCACTCGTGTGGACGGTGCCGGAACCGAGATCTACACAGTCAGCTTCGAGGCGCCGTTCATTTGTCCCGACCAGCCTGATTACTCCCCACTACTTACCGGTAGTGGCCTACGCACCATGGGTCTTCGGCTCCGCCACCACCGCCTTCGTATTCCTGCCCGCGCAGCTCAGCGAGCACCTACGCCACCCCGTTCTTGTCGCCGGCCTGTGCGCGCTTCTCACTATGGGCAGCGGCGTGGTTATCCAGCAACTGGCCGGCCGCATCCGTGTGACCTCATTCCACGGCATGGCGCTGGCCGCAGTAGGAATGGCACTGTGCCTCGCCGTCCTCGCTGCGGCTCATCATGGTTGGGCAGTTTTTCTCCTGCCTATCGCGGCCATCATCATGGGCAGCTCCTATGGAATCGGCATGCTCAGCGGACTCGCGGAGACCCAAGCCATCGCCGACGCAGAGGAGCTCGGCGCAGCGACGGGGGTGTTTTATTCACTGACTTATCTGGGTTTCTTTGCCCCCTTCATCCTGTCACTTTTGGGCCCTGCCGTTGGCTATTCCACGGCCTTCGTCATCGGCCTCACCGTCGCGGTAGCGACCGCCGTAGCGCTGCGCCTCCATGTCAGGGGTAACCGGGGCTAATGTCATGGCCTACGCCTTATACTTGGGGGCAGTTTAGGTCACACAAACTAACGCCACAAAGGAGATAAAACACATGGATTTCATCTCTCGCCACCTCGGGCCTGATGCGGCCGAGCGTGAGACGATGCTCAAGGCAGTGGGCTATGACAGCGTGGAGGCACTCGTCGATGCCGCCCTGCCCACCTCCATCCGCGCCACCGAGACGCTGAACCTCCCGGAGGCTTTGAGCGAAGATGACGCGCAAGCGAAGCTGCGCGAGTACGCCTCCCAGAACGTCGTGCTGAAGTCCTTCTACGGCCAGGGTTATTCCGATACTCTCACCCCGGCGGTCATCCGCCGCGGGCTGCTGGAGGATGCCGGCTGGTACACCGCATACACGCCCTACCAGCCGGAGATTTCGCAGGGCCGCCTCGAAGCCTTGCTCAATTTCCAGACCATGATTGAGTCCCTGACCGGTCTTCCCATCGCGAACGCCTCGCTTCTCGACGAAGCCTCCGCCACCGCCGAAGCTGTCGGCCTCATGGCCCGCGCGGTGAAGAAGGGCCGCCGCGTGCTGCTCGATTCCCGCCTGCACCCGCAGGTTCTCGCCGTCGCCGCCGAGCGCGCCCGCGCCATCGAGCTCGAGGTCGAGATTGCTGATGTCCGCGATGGCATCGTCGGCGAAGACCTCGTCGGCGCCGTTCTGGCCTACACCGGAACCGAGGGCGATATCGTCGACCCCCGCGCCGCCATCGAAGAGCTCCACACCCGCGGCGCCCTAGCCGCCGTCGTGGCTGACCCCCTATCACTGCTTCTCTTGGAAGCCCCCGGCGAGATGGGCGCGGACGTGGTTCTCGGATCCTCACAGCGCTTCGGCGTGCCGCTCTTCTTCGGCGGCCCGCACGCGGCCTTCATGTCTGTTACGGACAAGCTCAAGCGCCAGCTGCCCGGCCGCATCGTGGGCGTGTCGAAGGACGCCGCCGGCCGCCCCGCCTACCGCCTCGCACTGCAGACTCGTGAGCAGCACATCCGCCGCGAGCGCGCGACCTCCAACATCTGCACCGCCCAAGCACTTCTGGCCAACGTGGCCTCCATGTACGCGGTGTACCACGGGCCTGAGGGCCTCAAGGTCATCGCGCAACGCGTCCACGACCGCGCTTCTACTTTCGCTGCGGCCGTCACCGACGCGGGCAAGGACATTGTCTCCCGCGACTTCTTCGACACCGTGACCGTGACCGGCGTGGATGCCGCGGCCATCAAGACCCAGCTTCAGGAGCAGGGCTACCTGGTGCGCACCATCAGCTCGGACAAGGTCTCGGTCTCCTTCGGCGAGTCCGCCACCAACGAGGATGTCAACATCCTCGCCGCCGCCTTCGGCGCCGAGTCCTCCGCTAACTCCGAGCCAGCCGCGTCTGGCTCCTTCGAGATTCCGTCCTCCGTCCAGCGCGCCGAGGCCCCGCTGCAGCACGAGATCTTCAACTCCATCCACTCCGAGACCCAGATGCTGCGCTACCTGCGCACCTTGGCGGATAAGGACCTGGCCCTGGACCGCACGATGATCCCTCTGGGCTCGTGCACGATGAAGCTCAACCCCACAGCCGCGATGGAGCCCATCTCCTGGCCGGAATTCGCCGGCATCCACCCGTATGCCCCGGAGGAGACCACCGCGGGCTGGCGCGCGCTGATCGACGAACTCGAGTCCTGGCTCGCCGAGATTACCGGCTACGCCCAGGTCTCCATCCAGCCCAACGCCGGCTCCCAGGGCGAGCTGGCCGGCCTTCTGGCCATTCGCCGCTACCACGTGGCCAACGGCGATCACGGCCGCGATGTCATCCTCATCCCGGCCTCCGCGCACGGCACCAATGCGGCCTCGGCCACCTTGGCCAACCTGCGCGTCGTCGTGGTCAAGACCGCGGACGATGGCTCGATTGACCTCGCCGACCTCGACGCCAAGATTGAGCAGCATGGCGAGCACATCGCCGGCATCATGATTACCTACCCCTCCACCCACGGCGTCTTCGACCCCGAGGTACGCGAGGTCTGCGACAAGGTCCACGCGGCCGGCGGCCAGGTCTACATCGACGGCGCCAACATGAACGCGCTAGCCGGTTGGGCCCGTCCGGGTGCCTTCGGCGGCGATGTGTCCCACCTGAACCTGCACAAGACCTTCACCATCCCGCACGGCGGCGGTGGCCCGGGTGTGGGCCCGGTGGGCGTCGCCAAGCACTTGGTGCCCTTCCTGCCGTCGGATGCCAATGATCCCAAGCTGGATCCCTCGCAACCGACTGCGGAGACCACCGGTGTACCGTCCACCGCATCGCGCTACGGTTCCGCCGGCGTGCTGCCAATTTCCTGGTCCTACCTGGCCATGATTGGTGCCCAAGGACTCACGGAGGCCACGAGCCACGCCATCCTCGGCGCGAACTACCTGGCGCAGAGCCTGAAGGATTCCTTCCCTGTGCTCTACACGGGCAATGCCGGCCTGGTGGCTCACGAGTGCATCTTTGACCTGCGCGAGCTGACCGACGCCTCCGGCGTCACCGCTGCCGACGTGGCCAAGCGCCTCGTGGACTACGGTTTCCACGCGCCGACCCTCTCCTTCCCGGTGGCCGGCACCCTCATGGTGGAGCCCACCGAGTCCGAGGACCTGGGTGAGCTGGACCGCTTCATCGAGGCCATGCGCTCCATCCGCGCCGAAATCCAGGAGATCATCGACGGCCAGGTGGCCTACGAGGACTCCGTCATCCACCATGCCCCGTTCAACGCCGAGTCCGTCGCGGCCGACGAGTGGGATTTCACCTTCACCCGCCAGCAGGCCGCCTACCCGGTAACTTCGCTGCGCGCCAACAAGTACTTCCCGCCGGTGCGCCGCATCGACGAGGCTTATGGTGACCGCAACCTGGTGTGCACCTGCCCGCCGCCAGAGGCTTTTGACTACTCCGACGAGAACCAGGAGGTTTAATCAATGACTGACTACCTGCACTCCCCGCTGCACGCTGAGCATGAGAAGCGCGGCGCCACTTTCACGCCCTTCGGGCCGTGGGAGATGCCGCTGAAATATGACAACGAGCTTCAGGAGCACCGCGCAGTGCGCAATGCTGCGGGCCTCTTCGACCTGTCCCACATGGGTGAAATCTGGGTCAACGGCCCGGACGCCGCCGAGTTCCTGTCCTACTGCTTCATCTCCAACCTGGTTCCCCTCAAGGTGGGCAAGGCAAAGTACTCCATGATCTGCGCCGAGGATGGCGGCATCATGGATGACCTCATCACCTACCGCTTGGAGGAGACCAAGTTCCTCGTCGTGCCGAATGCTGGCAACGCCGATACCGTGTGGGAGTCTCTCAACGAGCGCGCCAAGGGCTTCGACGTAGACCTGAAGAACGAGTCCCGCGATGTGGCCATGATTGCTGTCCAGGGCCCGAAGGCGCTGGAGATCCTCGTCCCGCTGGTGGAGGACACCAAGCAACAGGCAGTGATGGACCTGCCCTACTACGCCGCCATGACCGGCAAGGTGGCGCGCAAGTACGCTTTCATCTGCCGCACCGGCTACACCGGCGAGGACGGCTTCGAGCTCATCGTCTATAACTCCGATGCTCCGGAGCTATGGGAAGAGCTTCTCAAGGCCGGCGAGGAATACGGCATCAAGCCCTGCGGCCTGGCCGCGCGCGACTCCCTGCGCTTGGAAGCTGGCATGCCGCTTTACGGCAACGAGCTCACCCGTGATATCACCCCGGTGGAGGCCGGCATGTCCCGCGCCTTTGCCAAGAAGGAGCAGGACTTCGTGGGTGCAAAGGTGCTGCGCCAACGCGCCGAGGAGGGCCCGCAGGCCGTTATTTCCGGCCTGGTCTCCTCGCAGCGCCGCGCCGCGCGCACCGGAGCGGAGGTCTTCTTCGGTGAGAACAAGGTGGGCACGGTGACCTCCGGCCAGCCCTCCCCCACCCTGGGCCACCCTGTCGCGCTCGCGCTCATCGATACCGCCGCAGGCTTGGAGGCCGGCGACGCCGTGGAGATCGACATCCGCGGCAAGCGCTACCCCTTCGAAGTGTCCGCGCTGCCCTTCTACAAGCGCGAGAAGTAAACTCCACTACTGAATCCATCTACCGAAAGGACATCCCTTCTCATGGCTAATCTTCCTTCCGATTTTTCCTACTCCGAGGACCACGAGTGGATTAACGCAGCTGCTGATTCCGTTGTCGGTTCCACCGTCCGCGTCGGCATCACCTCCGTAGCCACCGACCGCTTGGGTGAGGTCGTCTTCGCCGAGCTGCCGGCCGTGGGCGATACCGTCGAGCACGGCGAGACCTGTGGCGAGGTGGAGTCCACCAAGTCCGTGTCTGACCTCTACTCCCCGGTCACCGGTACCGTGACCGCCGTCAACGAGGGTGTGCACGATGACTACGCCGTCATCAACAACGACCCCTTCGGTGAGGGCTGGCTCTTCGAGGTCGAGGTCACCGAAGCTGGCGAGCTGATGACCGCTGAGGAGTACGCCTCCGCCAACGGCGTGGCCTAAATCTGCGTCTGAACAGCACGTATTCAGCCCCTGTCTGGCTGAATCTTCGCGGGGACTAGCATGGGTATCCATGACTGCTCCCCGCGAACCTTTCTTTCCCGCCAACCGCTCTATTCGCGCATCCGACGAGCCACTGGAGATCCGCCGCTTGGGCCGCATGGGCTACCAAGAGGCCTGGGATCTCCAGGCCGAGCTCGCCGCAGCGCGGGCAGCGGGCACGCAGGGTGATGTCATCCTCGTGGTTGAGCACCCCAACGTCTACACCGCCGGCAAGCGCACGCAGCCGGAGGATATGCCCGATAACGGCCTGCCGGTCATTGACGTCGACCGCGGCGGGCGTATCACCTGGCACGGCGAGGGCCAGCTGGTTGTCTACCCCATCATTAAGCTGGCCGAGCCGGTCGACGTCGTTGACTACGTCCGCCGCCTCGAGGAAGCCATCATCCAAGCCGTCCGCGAACTCGGAGTGAGCACCGCCGGGCGCATCGATGGCCGCTCCGGCGTGTGGGTCCCCTCCACCACCTGCGCCGCCGATCCGTCCGCCCCGAAGCGCGACCGCAAACTGGGCGCCTTGGGCATCCGCGTTACCCGCGGTGTAACCATGCACGGCCTCGCCCTCAATTGCACCAATACCCTGGAATACTACGAGCACATCGTCGCCTGCGGCATCGACGATGCCGACGTGTCAACCCTCTCGCTAGAGCTTGGCCGCGAGGTCACCATTCAAGAAGCGGAAGCGCCGCTTCTCGACGCCCTCCTCAAAGCCCTCTCAGGCGAACTCACCGTGGCCGACCACACCTTCGCCTCGGCGCCTGATCCCATCAAGGTGGCCAACGAGAAGGCACGCCAAGCCCGCAAAGCAGCAGAGGGAAAATAGAAGATACATACCCTCGGTGGAATAAACCCGGCTCTCGCAGGACTTGTATTAGGAAGAGCTAACCCCAACGCGTAAAGTGAGGTTCCGTGACTGTTAAGCCTGAAGGACGCAAGATGCTCCGCATTGAGAAGAAAAATGCGGAGTCGCCCATCGAACAGAAGCCACGCTGGATCCGCAACCAGGTTCGCACCGGACCGGGTTATGAGGACATGAAATCCCGCGTATCCGGAGCTTCCCTACACACCGTGTGCCAGGAGGCCGGCTGCCCCAATATCCACGAGTGTTGGGAATCGCGCGAGGCCACCTTCCTCATCGGCGGTGACAAGTGCACCCGCCGCTGCGATTTCTGCGATATCGCCACCGGCAAGCCGGAGGAATTGGACCGCGACGAGCCGCGCCGCGTGGCCGAGAACATCCAGGAGATGGATCTCAACTACACCACCATCACCGGCGTGACCCGCGATGATCTTCCCGACGAGGGCGCCTGGCTCTACGCCGAGGTTGTGCGCAAGATTCATGAGCTCAACCCCAATACCGGCGTGGAGAACCTCACCCCGGATTTCTCCGGTAAGCCGGATTTGCTCCAAGAGGTTTTTGAAGCCCGCCCTGAGGTCTTCGCCCACAACCTGGAGACGGTGCCGCGCATCTTCAAGCGCATCCGCCCGGCCTTCCGCTATGAGCGTTCACTCGACGTCATCCGCCAGGCTCACGATTTTGGTTTGATCACCAAGTCCAACCTCATCCTGGGCATGGGTGAAACCGCCGAGGAGATCGAGGAAGCCCTTCGCGATCTCCGCGAGGTCGGCTGCGACATCATCACGATTACCCAGTACCTGCGCCCCGGTCCGCGCTTCCACCCCATCGAGCGCTGGGTACGCCCAGAGGAGTTCGTGGAGCACTCCAAGCTGGCCAAGGAGCTCGGCTTCGGCGGCGTCATGTCCGGTCCGCTGGTGCGCTCCTCCTACCGCGCTGGCCGCCTCTACGTGCAGGCTATGGAGGCCCGCGGCCTCGAGCTTCCGGAGAACCTGAAGCACTTGGCTGAGACTTCCCAGGGTGCTACCGCCCAGGAGGCCTCCACGCTTCTGGAGAAGTACGGCCCCTCCGAGGAGACTCCGGTGACCACGCGCATGGTTAAGACCCCGGCCGGTGCAGCGAACCCGAACTCTGCGGCGTCCACTATTCGCTAGTTCGATTCTCTTTTTGACCCTCTGACCTCTAAAGTAGGAGCCATGGCTAACGACGACAAGGCATCGCTCAAGGAAGCGAAGAAGCAGGAGCGCGCGGCCAAGCGTGCTCAGCGCAAGCAGAACTGGTCACAGATGTGGCAAGCGTTCAACATGCAGCGCAAGCAGGATAAGGCGCTCATCCCCATCATGCTGGCTGCCTTCTTGGGCATGGGCTTGCTCTTCTTCCTAATCGGCATGCTCTTCAACGGCGAGTGGTTCATGCTCATCCTGGGCTTGGGCATCGGCGCCATCCTGGCCATGTTCCTGTTTACCCGCCGCCTCGAGCGCGATATGTACAAGAAGGTGGAGGATCAGCCTGGCGCCGCCGGCTGGGCCTTGGAGCAGCAGCTGCGCAACACCGTCGGTGTGGTGTGGAAGGTCAAGACGGGTGTGGCCGCTACCCGCCAGCAGGACCTTATCCACCGCGTTATCGGCAACTCCGGCGTCATCTTCGTCGTCGAGGGCGACCGCAAGCGCGTCGGCCCTACTCTTAACCGCTTGAAGAAGCGCGTGGACCGCATGGCTGGCGGCGTGCCGGTGTACGAGGTCTTCGTGGGCAATGGCGAGGACGAGGTTCCCGTGTCCAAACTGCGCAGCCACATTATGAAGCTGCCGCGCAACTACAACAAGAACGAAACCTACGACAACATTCGCCGCATCGAGGCCATGGATGATCTGCCGGGCACCACCCCTGGTCTACCCAAGGGCCCGATGCCCCGCCAGGCTCAGAACATGGCGGGCATGAACCGCCGTATGCGCCGTATGCAGGAGCGCAAGGGCGGCAAATAAGCCACTAGCTCCAAGCACAACAAGGGTCCCTTCCGAGAGTTCGGAAGGGACCCTTTTCGTTGCCTTCGAAGCCTCCCGGCCTAGTTGCCTCACGCACCCCAGCAGCTTTATCGCTTGTACCAACAGCTCTAGCTAAATGGTGCCTACCAAAAGGCGTCTTTAGCTCTGAAAACGCCGTCTGCGCCTAAATGGCGTTTTTAACCTCAAAAACGCCATTCAACAGATGCCTTTTGCTAGGTGCCGTTTGCTGGACGCCATCTGCTCCATCCCACGTGTGGTTTGTTGTGGACACGGCCCGGTTGGCACCGGACAAGACTTAGGCCATGATGACGGCGGTGCCGGTGGCGCGGTCGTGGAGGCCGCGACCGTCGGCGTCGACCATCGCTGCAGGAAACAGCACGGCGGTCAGCAAAGTACGGACCACCGCACGCCACAGGCCGACGGAAGTGCCTGGGACATCAAGGCGCGCCACACCCATACCGAGCAACGCCATTCCCGGGGTGCGGGCGAAGAGCCAACCACACACGATGCCCATGACCACCCACACTGCATAACCCAAGAAGGCAGGGCCACCGAGATTATCGGTGAAGAGCTCGAGAACGTTGGCAATGATCATGGCCAAAATCCAGTCAATTAACACGCCGAACGTACGCCGCATTACCGACGCCAGGGCACCTGGCCCCTCCTTGGGCAAGCCCAATGCCTGCCCAGGCCACTGCCTCGACCCGATGCCATCGTTGTTATCTGCCATGCCCACCAATCTAGCCGCCGTCCATCCCGAGCAGAAATTTTGCCTTCAGGTGCCCACGCGTCCCAGTGATGCAGCCAATACCTGTAAACTAGTCGGGAGTACTACACGTCAACCAACAGGAGACCACCGTGTCCTTTGAGACAATCCAGGACGTCATCACATTCATCAAGGAAGAGGACGTCAAGTTCGTTGACATCCGCTTTACGGACGTCCCCGGCACAGAGCACCACTTCTCTATTCCGGCCGAGGAATTTACTGAAGACGCAGCCGCCGACGGCCTCGCCTTCGATGGCTCTTCCATCCGCGGATTCACCACCATCGATGAGTCCGATATGACGCTGTTGCCGGATCCGAAGACTGCCTTCGTGGATCCCTTCCGCACCGCGAAGACCCTGAACATCAAGTTCTTCGTCCACGACCCGTTCACTCTGGAGCCCTTTAGCCGCGACCCGCGCAACATCGCCCGCAAGGCCGAGGAATACCTCTCCTCCACCGGCATCGCGGATACCTGTAACTTCGGCGCTGAAGCTGAGTTCTACATCTTCGACTCCGTTCGCTACGGCACCGATGTCCACAACGGCTTCTACGAGGTTGATACCGACGAGGGCTGGTGGAACCGCGGCTCTGAGACCAACTTCGACGGCACCCCGAACACCGGCTTTAAGACTCGCGTGAAGGGCGGCTACTTCCCGACGGCACCCGTCGACAAGCACGGCGAAGTCCGCGATGCCATGGTGGAGCAGCTGCAGAAAGCTGGTTTCACCATCGAGCGCTTCCATCACGAGGTGGGCAGCGGTCAGAACGAGATTAACTACCGCTTCAACTCCCTGCTGCACGCGGCTGATGATATTCAGACCTTCAAGTACATCATCAAGAACACCGCTGAGCAGTTTGGTAAGTCCGTAACCTTCATGCCGAAGCCGCTGGCTGGCGATAATGGTTCCGGTATGCACGCCCACATGTCCCTGTGGCAGGACGGCAAACCGCTCTTCCACGATGAGGCTGGCTACGCTGGTCTGTCCGACATGGCTCGCTACTACATCGGCGGCATCCTGGCCCACGCACCGGCTGTGCTGGCGTTCACGAACCCCACCCTAAACTCCTACCACCGCCTGGTTCCGGGCTTCGAGGCGCCGATTAACCTGGTGTACTCGCAGCGCAACCGCTCGGCTGCTATCCGTATTCCGATTACCGGTTCCAACCCAAAGGCCAAGCGCATCGAGTTCCGCGCTCCGGATCCGTCGGGCAACCCCTACTTCGGCTTCGCTGCCATGATGATGGCGGGCCTCGATGGCATCAAGAACCGCATTGAGCCGCACGCTCCGGTGGATAAGGACCTCTACGAGCTGCCGCCGGCAGAGGCCGCCTCCATCCCGCAGGCACCGACCTCCCTGGAGGCCTCCATCGCAGCACTCGAGGAAGACAACGACTTCCTCACCGAGGGCGATGTCTTCTCCGAGGACCTCATCGAGACCTACATCAACTACAAGCGCGAGAACGAGATTGCGCCGGTCCGCCTGCGTCCGACTCCGCAGGAATTTGAGATGTACTACGACTGCTAGAGCCTAGCTCTACGCCAGCTCTGTATCCGATCCGGGCCCTGACGATTCACATGAACCGTCGGGGCCCGTCGTCGTATTACGCAGTGAGCATCGCTGCCGACGGTGAAGTCAACCGCCCACGCACATCCTGTGTGCCCTCCCCTACTGCCGAGCGCAACAGGGTGCAATCTCACGGCCCAATTATGCGGATCAATGGGGCCGAAATGCAGTGGGATGGCTACCATTCCAGCTGTGACTGACAGATTCCGCCAACTGCCACCGCCCGGGCCCGCATGGGGCGGCAGCCTCATGGGAACCTCCATCGTCTCCCGTCTGCTCGTTGAGGAGGGCATGCTGACAGGCTCCGCCGTTTTCGCAGCGCTATCCTGCATTATTCTCCTCGTGCTGACGGTTGGCTTTGCGCAATACCGCCAGCCCAGCTTTGCGCGAACCTCCATGGCTGAGTGGTCCATGTATTTCATCGGCATCTTGGCTCTTGGCGCAGCTCTGTCGGGCTTGACTGGCATAGGCGCCTTCCGTCTGGTCGGCTTCTGGATCGGCGGCCCCGTCACCGTCATTACCTGGGCCATCCAGCTCACCCGCTTCGACGGCCAGCCGCGCTTTACCTGGGGCCTGCCGCTGGTTGGCCCTATGATTTCCTCCTCCGTGGCTGGCTTCCTCGCCCTCGACTACGGGCATGCCTACCACGTCATGGGCACCATTCTTTTCGTCATGTCGATCTCTACCGCGGTCCCCACCTTCATCCGCGTGTATTGGGCCGCTTGGCACGGCAAGGTAAATCTCTCCGGGGCCAACTCAGCTACCGCCTGGGTTCCGCTGGGCGTGGTGGGCCAATCCACCACCGCGATGCAGATCCTCTACCCCGGTCATGTTTCCGTCTATTACGGGCTGACCGCTATGGTGATCGCCGTCCCCCTCGCGCTCTATGCCATGATCACCTTCTACCCCAATGTGGCTCGCTGGGTGGACTACTCGCCCGCATGGTGGGCCTGCACCTTCCCGCCCGGGACGGTCAGCATGGGTGGGCACCAAGTAGCGCTGGTGAATGGCTCGGAGCTTCTCGACGTCATCGCGCTCAGCATCCCGTTGCTCCTCATCGCGCACTGGTCTGCTTGCTCCTGCCGCTTCATTAGCTGGCTCATCGAAGGACGGCGCGCACAGCGAAGCGGAGCTAGCCCAATCTTGTGATGTCTATGGAGTTTTTGGACACGGAGTCTAATGGCTTTTTGGACGGGGAGTCCAGATAGTTTTTGGTCACGGAGTCCAAAGACTTCCTTGTCGTGATGTCTCAAGACTTTTTGGACA
>NZ_JAMKFF010000013.1:0-43667 GCF_023574125.1 Corynebacterium intestinale | reverse complement strand
TGTCCAAAAAGTCTTGAGACATCACGACAAGGAAGTCTTTGGACTCCGTGACCAAAAACTATCTGGACTCCCCGTCCAAAAAGCCATTAGACTCCGTGTCCAAAAACTCCATAGACATCACAGCGCTAGGGCATCAGCTTGGACTAGTGGTAGCTCGGGCGCGGCATGGGAGAGCATTCCCGACGAGAGATCAAAACCCGTCGCAAAGTGCGTGCGTCCTTGCAGCCATTGCGTGCACGGCGCAGAGCCGCAACCCAGCTCGAGAACGGTGGCGGAGGAGACGTCACCAAGCAGCTGCGCCTCAGCCTCATGCAGCATTTCCGGGCACCAGTAGAAAGAGGATAGGTACTCGGGATGCTCCGCGTGGTAGGAATCGGCGTCACGATCCCAAAAATCTCGGTTGGCAGAGGATGCCGAAAACGCTGCTGCAGACATTCTTCCTTTCCCAATTCTTTTTCCATGGCGCATTTGCCGTTTTAGCTGCGAGGATGTAGGGTTATACGGGCGTGTCTATGACTCGGGACGCGCTGGGCTACTGTAGGAGAGCTCGGCACGGCTGCGAGTCGGGATTGAAATCCATCTTAAGCCTTGCGCATTCGCGCTGCTTAATGACGCTTTTCAAGAGACGCGTAACTGTCCAATTACGATCTCCTACGTTTATTCGGAGCATAACTACATGCCAACTTCTAACACCCCTCAGGTTGCGATCAACGACATCGGAACCGCAGAGGACTTCCTCGCAGCTGTCGACGCCACCATCAAGTACTTCAACGATGGTGACATCGTCGAGGGCACCGTGGTCAAGGTTGACCACGACGAGGTCCTGCTCGACATCGGTTACAAGACCGAGGGCGTCATCCCGTCCCGCGAGCTCTCCATCAAGCACGACGTCAACCCGGATGAGGTTGTCGAGGTCGGCGACGAGATCGACGCACTTGTTCTCACCAAGGAGGACAAGGAAGGCCGTCTGATCCTGTCCAAGAAGCGCGCACAGTACGAGCGTGCTTGGGGCGCCGTCGAAGAGCTGCACGCCAAGGAAGAGCCGGTCACCGGTACCGTCATCGAGGTTGTCAAGGGTGGTCTCATCCTGGACATCGGCCTCCGCGGCTTCCTCCCGGCTTCCCTCGTTGAGATGCGCCGCGTCCGCGACCTGGAGCCGTACATCGGCCAGGAGCTCGAGGCCAAGATCATCGAGCTGGACAAGCAGCGCAACAACGTTGTCCTGTCCCGCCGTGCATACCTCGAGCAGACCCAGTCCGAGGTCCGCTCCGAGTTCCTGCACCAGCTGCAGAAGGGCCAGGTCCGCAAGGGCGTTGTCTCCTCCATCGTCAACTTCGGCGCCTTCGTCGATCTCGGCGGTGTCGACGGCCTGGTTCACGTTTCCGAGCTGTCCTGGAAGCACATCGACCACCCGTCCGAGGTTGTCACTGTGGGCGACGAGGTCACCGTCGAGGTTCTCGACGTCGACCTGGACCGCGAGCGCGTGTCCCTGTCCCTGAAGGCAACCCAGGAGGATCCGTGGCGCGTCTTCGCCCGCACCCACGCTGTGGGCCAGATCGTCCCGGGCAAGGTCACCAAGCTCGTTCCGTTCGGCGCCTTCGTTCGCGTCGAGGAGGGCATCGAGGGCCTCGTCCACATCTCCGAGCTGGCTCAGCGCCACGTGGAGGTTCCGGACCAGGTTGTCAACGTTGGCCAGGAAGTCATGGTCAAGGTCATCGACATCGACCTCGAGCGTCGCCGCATCTCCCTGTCCGTTAAGCAGGCAGACGAGGACTACACCGACGAGTTCGATCCGTCCAAGTACGGCATGGCTGACTCCTACGACGAGCAGGGCAACTACGTGTTCCCGGAGGGCTTCGACCCGGAGACCAACGAGTGGCTCGAGGGCTACGACGAGCAGCGCCAGGCTTGGGAGGCTCGCTACGCAGAGTCCGAGCGTCGCTTCAACCTGCACACCGCTCAGATCGAGCGCAACCGTGCTGCAGCCGCTGAGGCCGCCGAGTCCGCTGCCAACTCCAACTACTCTTCCGAGTCTCAGGATGCAGCTCCGGCATCCGATTCTCAGGCAGAGGTTGGCGGCTCCCTCGCTTCCGACGAGCAGCTTGCTGCTCTGCGCGACAAGCTCGCTGGCAACTAAAAACTAAGTCCTCTCGGCTAGGCTCCGCCGATTAGTCCGAGACGATCTAGTTCTTGCAGAAAGGCCGCTTCTCCCCGCTGTGGGAGGGGCGGCCTTTCGCGTATCCTAAGCCGGTATGAAACTCATTGGACTCACCGGCGGAATCGGCAGCGGAAAATCGACTGTGGCGCAGCTTCTCGTGCGCCACGGCTGGGAATTAGTGGATGCCGATCAGATAGCCCGGGACATTGTTGAACCGGGTCAACCAGCGCTCGCAGAACTGGCGCAGGCTTTCGGGGACGACATTCTCCAAGAAGACGGGAGCCTGGACCGGGGGTTACTAGCTTCCCGTGCCTTCTCTAGCCACGAGAAGACCGCTGTGCTCAACTCGATTACGCACCCGCGCATTAACGAGGAAACCCAAGCCCGCTTCGACGCAGCGCGGCAAGCCGGTGCCGATTTCGTGGTCTACGATATGCCGCTCCTCGTGGACAAAGGACTCCACAAGGATATGGACGCCACCATTGTTGTTGACGTTGACGCAGAGGAGCGTGTGCGCCGCCTGGTGGCATACCGCGGGCTGGATGAGGAGGACGCGCGTCGTAGGATCGCGGCGCAGATTCCGGACGATGTGCGGCGTGCTGCCGCTGATTTCATCATTGACAACAACGGCCCTCGCGAAGCACTGGGTGAGCAGGTCGAGGGGGTCGTCGAGAAGCTGCGCGCCCGCCTAGGTTAGGCACGCAGCTTTCTGGCAAAGTACCTAGCGCGCGTCGTTACCTAGCGCGTTGCTACGACGTCAGAGACTGCAATGTGGTCGTTGTTTTCCATGTCCTCGCCCACGAAATCAAGGTCAGTGCGCATCAGCATGGTGTTGTAATCGTGCCACGATGTCAGCGTGTAATACAGGTGCTGGTCATCCTGGTTTGGCAGGACGAAGGGCGCGTACGTGTCATTGAGTGGCTCGCCGCTGACAACCTCGGTGGTCTTCGCGCTCACAAGCATGCGGCGCGGTGACCATGGTCCTTCGGGGCTATCCGCGGTGCGCATGACGATGCCCTCTCCCTCCACTCCATACATGGTGACGTACTTGCCCAAGTAGTGGTTGTAGGCCACGGAAAGCTCGGAGACCTTGCCATCGAGCACCTCGGTGGCCCGCGCGGGATCCTTCACCCATGAGCCATCTGAGTAGTAGCTGAAGGCATCTTCGTTGGGGAATTCAGACTTCAACGCGCGGGACAAATATGCCGGGCCACGGCGGCCGTTTCCCGTGGAGTAACGGTAGATATAGTCGTCGTGCTCGATGAAGGCCGATTGCTGCAGCTTTTCGAACCCTGGGCGGTAGTTTGCGCCGCCGGGAATGGGAGCGTTCGTCCCGTGGCTAGCGTTAGTGCGTGTGGCCTCCGGTACCGCGCGCCACGTGACTCCGCCGTCGGTCGACTTCACGGTCCCACCAAAGTTGGTTGACCAGCCGGTTTTCGGGTCGTGCCAAGAGCGCACGGACATGTAGTCGATGTAGTGCACGCCGTCGACCACGATGCCCGCCGTGGGGATGGTGGTGCGCTCGCCGTTGGTATCTTGATCTCCCACCTTCTGGGAGGGGATGAACTCCTTTGCACGGCCATTGGCGGACCATCCGGAATTAGTCAGCGCCTCCTCCAGACGCAGGCCATCACCATAGTCGTGGTCGCTCGTGCGCAAGAGGAGGTTGGAACGCCACCCATCACCGTCGCTCGAACAATCCATGGAATCGCCGAAGACGTAGTAGGAGCGGCCCGCGTTGTCAGAGTAGGCAATGCCGAGGTCGGTTCCGGAAATGTCGAATTTTTGGTCGGTGCGGTTCGGGGAACCGGAACCGGTGATGAGCTGCATGATTTGGGTCGGTCCGCCGGTGATTTGGCGCTGGTTATAGTTGCTGCGCTGTGGTGCTGCGGAGTCACCTGAACTGCTCGAACGAGAGGAGCTACCCAGCAGCGCGTCGAGCCCTCCTAGCGAAGAGCCACCTCCCGGCCCGGAGGCCTCGGGCTTCGACGTGAAGCTACCGGACTTCGAATAGGCCGTACACGGAGAAGCTTGGGCGGTGGGCGTGTGGGACACGATAGCGACGGGCACGAGACCGGCGATGGTCACTGCGCTGGCGAGGGAACGAAACTTCATGCCAGCCGATTCTAAAGGAGAGCGGCAACTTTTAAAGCATATGGTGGCTAAAATTTACCTTGTGCTCGTGCCCCGTTCATCTTGAGTGCTTAATCTGCCCCTCCATGGGAACCTGGGACGTTGGGCCTTTTGATAATCACGCCGCGTGCGAAGCGCTCGCGGAAATTCGTGATGGCTCCTTCGACCTCGACACGTTTAAGAAGAGCTGCGTGGATTCTCCCATCGATGTTGACGACGCCGAGGTCGTCATCGCCTTAGGCGCACTGGCGACGTCCCCGGCGGACAAACTTCCCGCTGGAGTCAGTGTCGAATCCGTTAAAGCACTGCGCACACCGCAGACTCGGGCCTGGCTGCGCAAGAAAATTAACACTGCGATGGAGCCCAATAATTCCCCGATCTATGCACTGTGGGAAACCACGGGTGAGTTAGATCTGTGGCTGCGCACGACGCGTGCTGTATTGCCCTAAACCGTTCTCTCTTGCCTCACACAGTGGCTGGGTTGTTGAGCTGCCGGAACCTAGCAGGTTTAGGCTTCGGCGCGTTAGACTGGTCGGCATGGCTTTTGCTGCTGAACACCCTATCCTGCCGGTCTCGGAACACCGTCCTGTCGGTGAAATCGAACGGCGCTCGGCCGATTTTCGTGTTGAATCAGAGTACCAGCCTGCTGGCGACCAACCCGCCGCCATCGCGGAACTGGATGAGCGGCTGAGCCGCGGCGAGCGCGACGTCGTCCTCATGGGTGCCACGGGTACCGGTAAATCCGCTACTGCGGCGTGGCTCATCGAAAAGCAGCAGCGCCCGACACTCGTGATGGCGCCGAATAAGACGCTGGCGGCCCAGTTGGCAAATGAGCTGCGCCAGCTCCTCCCGCACAACGCCGTTGAGTACTTCGTTTCTTACTACGATTACTACCAGCCGGAAGCCTATATCGCGCAGACGGATACCTATATTGAGAAGGACTCCTCGATTAATGAGGACGTGGAACGCCTGCGCCACTCCGCCACCTCGGCGCTTCTTTCCCGCCGTGATGTTGTCGTTGTGTCCTCTGTGTCCTGCATCTATGGTTTGGGCACGCCGCAGTCCTACCTCGACCGCTCGGTCGTGCTGGAGGAAGGGGAGGAGATTGACCGCGATCGCTTCCTGCGCCTGCTCGTGGATATCCAGTACGAGCGCAATGACGTGGGTTTTACGCGCGGAACCTTCCGCGTCAAGGGCGATACCGTGGATATCATCCCCGCCTATGAGGAGCGTGCGGTGCGCATCGAATTCTTCGGCGATGACGTGGATGAGCTCTACTACATCCACCCGTTGACGGGCGATGTTCTCGAGCGAGTCGACGAGGTGCGAATCTTCCCCGCGACGCACTACGTGGCAGGCCCGGAGCGCATGGCCCGTGCCATCGAGGACATCAAAAAGGAGCTCGCGGAGCGCCTCGCGGAGCTGGAGAACCGCGGCAAGTTGCTCGAAGCGCAGCGCCTGCGCATGCGCACCGAATACGACCTCGAGATGATCGAGCAGGTGGGCTTTTGCTCCGGAATTGAGAACTATTCGCGCCACGTCGACGGGCGCCCTGCCGGTTCGGCGCCGGCGACACTCTTGGATTATTTCCCGGAGGACTTCCTTACCATCATCGATGAGTCCCACGTGACCGTCCCGCAGATCGGTGGCATGTTTGAGGGTGATATGGCCCGTAAGCGCAACCTCGTGGAGTTTGGCTTCCGTTTGCCGTCTGCCGTAGACAACCGGCCACTCACCTTTGATGAGTTTGAGGAGCGCGTGGGGCAAACCGTCTACATGTCGGCCACGCCTGGTGATTTTGAAATGACGGCCTCCGGCGGCGAGTTCGTCGAACAGGTCATTCGCCCCACCGGCCTGGTGGATCCCAAGGTGACGGTCAAACCCACCAAGGGCCAGATCGATGACCTTATCGATGAGGTCCGCGCCCGCACCGCTAAGCAGGAGCGTGTATTGGTCACCACCTTGACTAAGCGCATGGCAGAAGACCTCACTGATTACCTTCTGGAGCATGGCATCAAGGTGCGCTACCTCCACTCGGATATCGATACGCTGCAGCGCGTGGAGCTACTGCGGCAGCTGCGCTTGGGTGAATTCGATGTGCTCGTAGGTATTAACCTGCTGCGCGAGGGCCTCGACCTTCCCGAAGTCTCACTCGTCGCCATTTTGGACGCAGACAAGGAAGGCTTCCTGCGTTCCACCACCTCGCTCATCCAGACAATCGGCCGCGCCGCCCGAAATGTGTCCGGTGAGGTCATCATGTACGCGGACAAGATTACGGACTCGATGCAGGAAGCCATCGAGGAGACCGAGCGCCGCCGTGAAAAGCAGATTGCCTATAACAAGGAACACGGTATCGACCCGCAGCCATTGCGCAAGAAGATCGCTGACATTTTGGACCAGGTTTACGACAACGCCGATGAGCAGGAGCAGGGGGCGGATCCCACGGCAATCGTCGACAAGCCCGATGTGTCCTCCATGGCTGCCGATGAGGTGCAGGCGCTTATCGACGACCTGACGACCCAAATGCGCGAAGCCGCCCGAGAGCTTAAATTCGAGCTGGCGGGGCGCTTGCGCGATGAGATCGCGGACCTGAAGAAGGAGCAACGTGGACTCAAAGAGGCCGGGATTTAACAGTCTGGGCCGGCGTACTGAAACCTCGTTAGTGCACTGGGCGGGTAACACCACACTCAGTGCGGGTAGCCGTGCCATACTGTTAGGGATTAACCACTAGTTATAAGGAGAATCATGCTGAGCTACAACGTCATCGCCGTGGGAACCGATGGATCACCGACATCCCTGCGTGCCGTCCGTTCTGCCGCATCTATGGCGCGTGCTTATGATGCGACGTTGATCATCGTCTCTGCTTTCTACAACCACTCCGGTTCGATGCTCGGCGCACCGAACGCAGAGGACGCCCGCGTGCCCGTCGTCAGCGAGGAAATGTCGGAGAATTTCCTCAACAATGCCGCGGAGATCGCGCACGGCGAGGGCGCGAAGCGCATCGAGATCATCGCTAAGTCTGGCGATCCCGTGAATTCCCTCATCGAGGTGGGCAAGGACTATGACGTCGACTTGTTCGTGGTGGGTAACAAGGGAATCCATTCAGTCCGCGGCCGGGTATTCGGTTCCGTTGCGACGGAGCTGACCCGTAAGGCCCACGCGGATGTTGTGGTGGTCAACACCACTGAGTAAGCGCCGGGACCCAGTCGGGCGCACAGCACACGCGCTGATCGACGCGAACACGCCAGCGTTGTTAGACTAGCGGGTGCGCAAAAGCTTTTAGAATTTTGTTTAGCGGTGGCCTCAAGGTTGGGGCCCAGCGAAGAAAGGTCATCATGAGCGATTACAACAAGATCGTGGTCGGTACCGACGGTTCCAAGTCCTCCCTGCTCGCAGTGGAGCGCGCCGCCAAGATCGCCGCAGCCTTCGATGCCACCCTCATCATCGGTTGCGCCTACTACGAGAACCAGGAGCAAGCCTCCAAGACACTGCGCCAGGATTCAGTGACGATTCTCGGTGATGAGAAGGCTCAGGCCAACCTCGCCTCCGGCAAGGAACACGCAGAGAAGTTCGGCGTGACGAAGGTGGAGACCGCTGTGCGTCCGGGCACCCCGGTTCAGGCTCTGATGTCCATCGTCAACGACAACAAGGCTGACCTGCTCATCGTTGGTAACCGCGGAATTAATTCCTTGACCGGCCGTCTGCTCGGTTCGGTTCCGGCGGATGTCGCGCGTCAGTCTGATTGTGACGTCATGATCGTCCACACCGTGAACTAAGACGCTTGACCGACGCTGTTTTGGTCAGGAAGTCCGGGATTAAAGCAGCAGACAAAGTGGCCGAGTGGCGTTGAGCCGCTCGGCCACTTTTTATCCATAGGGGTGGGCATTTCTTAACCCACAGTTTGTCTGTCGGCTTCTTTAGAGTCATGTTCTCGATTTAGGTTAGTTAAGTCTCCGTAATCACTAACTCTCGAAAGAACTTTCTCATGCGTTCTCGTACCCTTGCACTTGTCACTGCTGTTGCTTGTTCATTGACACCGGTTCCGGCTTTGGCTGCGGATACTGCGACCTATTACTCCACCAAGCAACACTATGAACCCCAGGGGGCCAGCTACTCTGAAGCACCTGCCGGTTTTCGCCAGATCTACACGTCCACTGTGAACCGCCATGGGTCGCGTGGACTTTCGAGTTTTAAATATGACGACCTGGCTCAGCAGATGTTGGAGTACGCCAAAGAACACGACCAACTCACGGAGCTGGGGGAGGAACTCATTCCGCAGGTCGAGGCCATGATCGCCGTCAATGAGGCGCTGGCTGGCGGCATCGGCCAAGAAGCCGGCTACGGCAACCTTACGGTCGTGGGCCGCGAGGAGCTACAAGGGATCGGCCAGCGCAATGCGCAGCGCAACGCTACCTTAATGGAAACCATCGAAGAGGAAGGCCTCAAAGTCAAGTACATGTCCTCCGGTGAGGATCGTGCTAATGATTCTGGGTGGAACTTTGCTAAAGCATGGCTCGCGCAAAAGCCCGAGTTGGCGGATAATCTGGTTGACGGCATGAAAGATGGCCACGTGAGCATCGAATCGCGTACCGATCTCATGTATGCCCACAAGGATAAAGAATCTCCGTCCTATAAGGAGTATTCCGAGTGGAAAGACTCGGAAGTTCTCAACGCGAAGGTTGAAGAGGCTTATGCCAAACCTGCATCGCAGACTGCCGCGCGCAGCCTCCTGCGCAAGATCTTCACCGAGGACTTCATCACAGGCCTAGAGGATGGATCCATTTCTTTTGTCGGCCGTGAAAAGGATGACAAGACGGTTGAAGGCATTGTGGATGCAGCCTTGCAGTTCTACAACCTGTACATCATTGCTCCAGCCTTGGCTCATGAGGAAAAGACACCAGCGGAAGGCTGGATCTTTGACCACTACATGGATGAAGCCAGCGGACCGACTTTTGCTTACCTCTTGGATGTTGAGGATTACTACCAAAAGGGGCCAGCCATTGAAGCGCAGACTGTCTCTTATGACAACTACGCGCCGCTTCTGGAACATATGATTCAAGGCGTCCAGGACCGCGCCGCTGGTGGCAATGTAGCTGCCGAATATCGGTTTGGGCATGCCGAGACCATCATCCCGTTGGCCGCCCTCCTAAAGCTCCCAGGATCTGAAACAGCAACTCCACGAGGTGAGCTTTATACGTGGGAGAATTCCGCATGGAGAGGCGACCACGTAGCCCCGATGGGAGCTAATATCCAATGGGATGCGTTCCAAAACGAACGAGGCGACACCCTTGTGCGCATGCTCTACAACGAAAAAGAAGTGCCGTTCAATGAAGGCTGTGAGCCGATCTCAGAAGGATCGACCTTTTACACCATTGATGAGCTTGCCGCTTGTTTGCCGTTAGGAGCAACGTCGGATCACTCTAAAGCTCGCATCGGAGAAGGCGGCGACCACAGCGCCCAGCCATCCACATCTGCTGACGTCTTTTCTTCACAAGCCGGCGTTTGGGGAGTTGTTGCGGCAGTCATCGGTGCACTGGTGATCACCGCTGGTGTTGCTATGACAAACGCTCAGCAGATCAAGGAGATCCTCAACAGGTACGGCGTTCAACTGCCCTTCTAGAAACTAGATAAGAAAGGCATGCGAATCTCGGACTAGAGGTTGAGTTCGCGGTAGGCGCGCGCAAGAGCATTGCCATCGGTCCCCTGAATGAGTGGGATGTCGAAGGACGTCTGCTCGTTGACCTTCACCAAGGGGGCCAGCGAACCGTGTGAGAGCAGCTGCTCTTGTGGGCTGAGGTTGCGGATCGCCACGGCCGCTACGTGGTTGGGGTGCTCCGCTGCCGCGTCGGCATAGGTAAGCGGATCGTGTTGACCGTCGTCGCCGATGAGCAGCCAGCGGAGCTTCGGGAAAGCAATGAAGAGGTTGCGGAGCTGCACGCGCTTGTGCTCCTGACCATTGCGGAAGAGGCCGGTGGGGGTAGGCCCCCAGTCTGTCAGCAGCAGGGGACCACGCGGGAAGCCCTTCTCCGCCATGAAGTTAATCAAGGTGTCGTAGGTGTTCCATGCGCCGGTGGAGAGGTAGATGAAGGGGATCTCGGGGTGCTGTTGCGCGATTTCCCGGTAGAACCGTGCCATACCTTCGACGGGGGTTCGCGTATTGGTGCGCTTTACCCAGGAATTCCACGCCGCAATCATGGCTCGCGGCAGCCAGGTCACCATGATGGTGTCATCGATATCGCTGACCACGCCGAACGTGGTGTCCTTGTCTACGATGAGCACTTCTGAGGTCACCTCATCCGCGCCCTTGGCACGGATGGTGACCTCGTGCCAGCCGGGTTCCAGTCCGTGGTTATATACGAGGACATCGATATAGCCGTTGTGGTTCGTGGTGCCCGATACTGTCTTCCCACCAACAGTGACTTCCACCTCGTGGTGCGTGACTTGGATGGTGAAGAATTGGCGGTATCCGCGTTGGGTCCATGTATCGCGTTCCTCAGCCTTGGGATCGTGCATGAGTACGCGGCCCAGCACGTGGACAAAATCCTCGTTGCCGTAGCCGGCATAGCCAGTAATGCTCGGTTGCCAGCCTTTGCGTGCGGAGTGCTTAAGCGAGAATGCGTTCGCGGTGAATTCGACTTTGCGGGCGATATCGGAAAGTGCCATGCGCACCAGACTAACCGAAAACCTCCGCGTAACGGCCGGCGATGGTCAAGGACTGCGTCGCGCGGGTGAGAGCTACGTAGAGGTTGTGTAAACCTTGCGGTGATGCTGCCACGATGTCATCCGGGTTGACTACGGTGACGTGGTCAAACTCTAGCCCCTTGGTGTGCTCAACGTTGGCCGCCGTAATCACAGCGTGCAGGCGCCCTTCATCATCCTGGAAGGTAGCAGGCTCAAGGTCGTCCGTATCCTCGCGCCAGATGACGTCCACGCCGTCGCGAACAGCGATACCCGGCGTCGCTTCGGGGTTGATGGATTCCAAGAGTTGATTGGCCAATTCGGTAATTGGGCGCGGGGTGCGGTAGTTGACGCTTAACCCGTGAAGCCGAAAGCGCTCGCCGACGAACGGCTCGAGCGTGTCCGCCCAATCATCGACGCCGGCAGGGGCACCGGTCTGGGACGTGTCGCCCACGAGAGTCATCCACCGCGAGGGGCTACGGCGAAAAATCATGCGCCATTCCATCGGGGTGAGTTCTTGGGCCTCGTCGACGATGACGTGCCCGTAGGCCCACGTGTAGTCTTCACGGGCGCGCTGGGCGGTGGTGCGGGAGTCCCGAACCTCGTGGCGTCGAGCGAGGTGCTCGGCGTCGATGACGTCGTGGGCAGAGAGAATCTCCGCTTCGAACATGTCGTCATCGTTGTCGGTGGAATCGGAAGAGCTCAGGATATCGAGTGCGTCTTCTGCCTCTGCGACTTGCTCACGCCATTCTTTTTCTTCGGCGACACGTTCTGCTTCGGGGTCGGGCATGCCGATGAGAACCGCAAGTTCGTCGAGAAGCGCGGCGTCGGAAGGTGTCCAAGCTCGGCCGAACTCACGGTAAAGGGCACTGCGGGTTTCATCATCATAATCGCCGGCCGCCGAATCGATGCGTTCGGTGCTGCTGAGGAGATCGGCGAGGACGTCGGTGGGCGTCAGGTGGGGCCAGAACTCGTCGATGAGCTCCAGCACCTGGGGTTCTTCCGCGAGGTCGTCGTGGAGCTGATCCACATCCGCGCGGGAGAGCAGGTTCTTGCCGCCGAGAGGGTCAGCGCCAATGCGTTCAGCCATCTGCTGGGCCAGCGACTCGGTGAGGTGCTCCGCAAACGCTGCTTGTGCATCGTTGTGCGGTTTGCGCGAGCGCCGTGCACGTGTCCGTGCTGCCTTGACCATCTGTGGGTCCACGGTGAGTTCGAGCCGATCGATCTCGAGCGTGCGCGATTGTTCCGGCAGGCGTTGATAGTCCTTCATTGCGTTGCCGAGGATTTCCACCATGGCCGCGGAACCCTTGATTTCGCGCGCGAGCAGGGACTCAGGGTGAGTGGCCTCAATGCCGGGGAAGAGAGAAGAGATGGTGGAAAGCACGACGCCGGTTTCACCAAGCTCCGGAAGCACCCGGGAAATGTACTCCAGGAAGGTGGAGTTGGGGCCCACGATGAGCACACCCGTGGCGGCTAGCTGTTCGCGGTAGGTGTAGAGCAAATAAGCCACACGGTGCAGTGCCACCGCTGTCTTGCCGGTGCCTGGCCCGCCTTCGACCACCATGACGCCGCGCGTGCTGTCACGGATGATTTCGTCCTGCTCCCTTTGAATGGTTTCCACGATGGACGGCATGTGCCCAGTGCGGGCCTGTTGCATGACGTGGTGGAGGGCGGACTCACTGGCAACGTCGCTGCTGTCGGTGTGTGACTCGCCTTCGAGGACTTCGTCGCTGATTCCGGTAACCGTGCGCCCGGTAGTCCTGATGTGCCGGCGGACGTGGACTCCCTCGGGGTGCGCGGTGGTGGCGAGGTAGAACGGCCGAGCCATCGGGGCGCGCCAATCCAGAAGGAGCGTGCGGTAATCCTCCTCACGGGCATCGAGTCCCATGCGGCCGATATAGCGGCGGTCTAGTCCCTCCGGAGTGGGGTTATCACCGGGCGCGTCAATGTCGATGCGCCCAAAAACTAGGCCGAGTTGGGCGATGTTTAGACGGTCCAGCTTGGCCTGCAGCCCGTGATACTCGGTTTCGCGGCGCACCAGAGCATCGGCATCTGGGGTATGCGGATCGACGGCAGCCTGTACCTCATTGAGGCGTTCATTTGCGGCGTGGACCTCGTTATCGAGACGCGCAAAAAGGCCATCGACGTAGGCTTGTTCGCTGGCAATCTCGGTGCGCGGATCGTTTGCTTGAGCACCAGGGTTTTCGGTGCGAGGCGCGGATGAAGATTCAGACACAAGGCTCCTTGGGCGCGTTTGAAGGCTTCTCCTGGGTGGAAAAGAACAACGGCCCAGCATACTAGCTGAGCCGTTGTTGTCTCCACCGCTTCCATGTATCGCGGTGCGTTGCGGGGCTATCCGCAGCCTAAGGCGAAGTGCTTAGAAGCGGTCACCAAACTTCTTGAAAGCCTTATCGAGCTTCTTGGAAGCTTCCTTCTGCAGCTTTTCCGCGCGCTTGCGAGCCTTCTTCTGGGCGCGCTTGCTATCAAGCGAATCGGCCTTGGCCAGGGCCGCGTCAGCGCGGTCCTGCGCCTTGCCAGCCGCCTTGACTAGGCCTTTGCGGGCGGTTGCGGAGTTCTCGCGTGCAGCGTCGAGCCAGTCATCCTTATTGTCGTCGATGAACTCGCGCGCGGTCTCGGCGGTGTCCTCGACAAAGCTGCGAGCAGACTTGAGGAAATCGCGACCGGTGGACTCCCAGTCATCGCGGTTATCTTCGACGTAGTCCTTGGCAGTCTCGAACCAGTCATTGGCCTTTGCCGTGACATCAGAAGAAATCTCATTGGCGCGGGTGGAGAGGTCCTCCGCAAACTTCTGCTGCTCGGACTTGCCTGGCAGTGCCTGCTGGATCTTCTTGTTTGCGCGCTCGGAAGCCTTGGCAGCGCGCCAACGCACAGAGGGCTTACCTTCGGTGTCTTGGGTAACGATGGCCAGGGCACCGAGCAGAGCGGTGTTGGTAATGAAGCCGCTGCGCTGTGCTTCCTTTTCTTCCTTGGAATCTGCGGTCCAGAAAGCATTTCCAACCAAGTTCGGGACGTGAGTCAGCGCCAGCACGGCAGCGGAGGTGCGCGGTGCTTTGCCCAGCGCCAAGCTGGTGCCCGCGGCGGTCTTTGCACCGCCGAGCGCGCGGGTAACCAACTCGGGGTCGTTAGGGATGTAGCCTGCGTACTCGCGCGGCAGCACCTTGCGCAGGCGCTTGAGCACGGACTCGGTGTCCGCGACGTGCTCCGAGGTGTTGCGGAGCGTATCCACACCATCCCAGATGAACACGGAGGCCAGCATAGGACGAGCAAACTTACGAATCATGACGTGCTCCATTCGATAGATCTGTAAAGACGTTCGACACACCATAGTACGCGGATTAAACAACTGTTGCTGTAAACGCAGCAGTTAACACGTAGTTACCAACGCCGCTCCCACCACTCGTCTAGGTGCGGGCGCTCTGCACCGAGCGTTGTGGGCGCTCCGTGCCCAGGGCGGACGATCGCTTCGTCGGGGTAAACATCAAAGAGCCGCTGCGTGACATCCTTGTACAGGCGCACGAAGTCACCTTCCGAGGTGGTTTTCCCTACGCCGCCGGGGAAGAGGGAATCGCCGACGAAGAGGTTTGTGACACCGTCGATCTCCGCTGCAACCGCTGCACCGCCTGGAGTGTGTCCGCGCAAAATGATGACGGGTAAGTCGAAGCCGGCAAAAGGCAGGGTATCGTCATGCTCGAGCTCCACGTCGACGGGCGCGGGCAGGGCAGGGGAGTCAAGGAAAGAGGCGTAGTGCTCGGCGCCGGTTGCGTCCAAGACTTCTTTCAGTGCACGCACGTGGTCCCAGTGGCGGTGGGTGGTAAGCACGGAGGTGATCTTTACCCCGTGATCGGCGGCTAGAGAAAGAAGCGCGGGGGCGTCAGCAGAGGCGTCGATAAGCAGCGCTTCCTCGCCCGCACACAGTAGGTAGCAATTGTTATCCATATCGGACACGGAAATTTTGTGAAGCTTAAGGGCGTTGTTCATAAGTCCAACCATACGGGTACATTCTGATTGAGAACTCTCTGAACACACATACATTTGTGTAGGAAGGCAGCAACTAGTGGCTGATCGTTTGGTCGTACGCGGCGCGCGTGAGCACAACCTCAAGGGCGTGGATATCGATATTCCGCGCGACAAATTGGTGGTGTTTACCGGCCTATCTGGCTCGGGCAAGTCCTCGCTTGCTTTCGACACCATCTTTGCCGAGGGCCAGCGGCGCTACGTTGAGTCCTTGAGTTCCTATGCGCGCATGTTCCTTGGTCAGATGGATAAGCCGGACGTTGAGTTCATTGATGGGCTTTCTCCGGCGGTGTCCATTGATCAAAAGTCCACCAACCACAACCCGCGCTCAACAGTGGGAACAATTACCGAGATCTATGATTACCTGCGTCTGCTTTTCTCCCGCGCGGGTACTGCGCACTGCCCTGAGTGCGATGCCGTCATTGAGCGCCAAACCCCGCAGCAAATCGTGGATGAGGTTTTAAGCCACGAGGAAAAGCTTAAGTTCCAGGTCCTCGCACCGGTTGTGCGCCGCCGTAAGGGTGAGTTTGTTGATCTCTTCGCGGACCTCGCGGCGCAGGGCTATTCCCGCGTCCGGGTGGATGGTGAGCTCTACCAGCTCAGTGATCCGCCCAAGCTAAAGAAGCAGATTAAGCATGACATCGATGTCGTCGTGGACCGTCTGCAGGTCAAGGCTTCCCAAAAGCAGAGGCTGACGGATTCGGTGGAGACTGCTCTGCGCTTGGCTGATGGCTTGGTCACCCTGGATTTCGTTGACCGTGAGGAGCTCACGCACACCTACTCGGAGAAGGCCGCCTGCCCCAACGGCCACACGCTGACCATTGAGGAATACGAGCCCCGCGCGTTCTCGTTCAACGCACCTTTCGGTTCCTGCCCGGTGTGTGACGGTTTGGGTACCCGCCTTGAGGTCGACGTTGATTTGCTGGTCCCAGACCCGGATGCTCCGGCTGTGGAGGCCATCCAACCGTGGACGTCGAGCCCCAATGCGAGGTACTTCGTCAAGCTCGTCGAAGGGCTAGCCAAGACCCTCGACTTCGATCCCCGCACTCCGGTTTCTGAGTTGACTGAGGAGCAGCGTCACGCCTTGATTTATGGCACTGACGTGGAAGTCAGCGTGCGCTACAAGAACCGCTATGGCCGCCAACGCAATTGGTCCGCGCCTTTTGAGGGCGCCATCGGCTTCCTAGAGCGCAAGCTCGATCAGACTGATTCCGAATCGCAGAAGGATCGCCTGCTTCAGTACACCCGCCGCGTTCCTTGTAATGCCTGTGACGGCACGCGCCTCAAGCCCGAAATCCTGGCGGTGCGCTTGGCATCGACCGCTCACGGTGAGCAGTCCATCGCGGGCCTGACGGCGCTGTCCATCGAGGAAGCAGCAGAGTTCCTCGACTCGCTCGTGTTGGGCCACCGCGAGGAGATCATCGCTGGGGCTGTCCTGAAGGAAATCCAGGCGCGCTTGCGCTTTCTTCTCGACGTCGGCCTGAACTACCTCACCCTCGACCGCGGCGCTTCCACACTGTCCGGCGGTGAAGCGCAGCGCATCCGCCTCGCCACCCAGATCGGTTCCGGCCTGGCGGGAGTTCTCTACGTGCTCGATGAGCCTTCAATCGGTCTACACCAGCGCGATAACCAGCGCCTCATCGCCACGTTGAAGCGCTTGCGCGATATCGGAAACACCTTGATCGTGGTGGAGCACGATGAAGACACCATTCGGGAGGCGGACTGGCTTGTCGACGTCGGACCGCGCGCCGGCGAATTTGGTGGCACCGTGGTTTACCAGGGTGAACCAGCCGGTATCGAAGCCGTGGAGGAATCGCTCACCGGGCAGTATCTCTCGGGCAAGAAGACGCTTGCAGTCCCAGACACTCGCCGTGCAATCGATCCTGAGCGCATGCTCAAGGTGGTCGGCGCCCGCGAGAATAACCTCAAGGGCATTGACGTGGAGATCCCGCTGGGCGTCCTCGTCTGCGTTACAGGCGTGTCCGGCTCCGGTAAGTCCACCGTGGTCAACCAGATCTTGGCCAAGACCTTGGCCAATAAGCTCAACCGCGCCCGTCAGGTGCCGGGTCGAGCCAAGCGCGTCGAGGGCGTGGAGCACCTAGACAAACTCGTGCAGGTGGACCAGAGCCCCATTGGGCGTACCCCGCGCTCAAATCCGGCGACGTACACGGGGGTCTTTGACAAGATCCGCAACCTCTTCGCGGAAACCCAGGAGGCTAAGGTTCGCGGCTACAAGCCGGGCCGGTTCTCCTTCAACGTCAAGGGCGGACGCTGCGAAGCGTGCCAAGGTGACGGCACCATCAAGATTGAGATGAACTTCCTGCCCGATGTCTACGTGCCCTGTGAAGTATGCGAGGGCGCACGCTATAACCGCGAGACCCTGGAGGTTCTTTACAAGGGCAAGAACATTGCTGAGGTCCTCAACATGCCGATTTCAGAGGCTGCAGAGTTCTTTGAGCCCATCACCTCCATTCACCGCTACCTCAATACCTTGGTGGAGGTGGGCCTTGGATACGTCCGCCTGGGTCAAGCCGCTACAACACTTTCCGGCGGTGAAGCACAGCGCGTGAAGCTAGCATCTGAGCTACAAAAGCGCACGAATGGGCGCACGGTCTACATCTTGGATGAGCCGACGACGGGCCTGCACTTTGAGGACATCCGCAAGCTCATGCTCGTCATTCAGGGTCTGGTGGATAAGGGCAACTCCGTTATCATCATCGAACACAACCTGGACGTCATTAAGGCCGCGGATTGGATCGTTGACATGGGCCCCGAGGGTGGCTCCGGCGGCGGAACCGTTGTGGCTCAGGGCACGCCAGAAGATGTGGCACAAGTGGAAGGCTCCTATACAGGAGGGTTCCTCAAGGAGATGGTGTGATGGTAGGGCAGAAGCTCACGCAAACGGCTGCGCTGGCTCTCGGTCTTGCCGTGGCTACAACTGCGGCGGGCTGTTCTGCCCCGGATAGGGACGCAGTGCAGGAAGCTCCAGAAACATCTAGTGAGGGGGTTAAGGACAGCTACGACCTCGATGCGGAGCTGCGCTCCGTCGTCGCAGACGTCGAAAGTGAGTATGACGTTCAAGCTGGAGTGTCAGTGGCGGATCGACAGGGAACATTCAACGCTGGACTAAGGGGCGAAGAGCCTGCATGGTCAACCGTAAAGGTGCCGATCGCCATCGCGGCTTTGCGCGACGAGGCTAGCCCTGAGCTTGTGGACCTCGCCATTAGGGAATCGGACAACGATGCCGCCTACGCACTGTGGTCCCACGTTCGTTGGACCGAGGGGGAAGCGGGAAGCGCAGTCAAGGCTCTCTTGAAGGAATATGACTCATCCGGCGAATTTGAGGAACCATTTGGATATTCCACGTGGTTGCTCGAAGAGCAGGCCAAGTTTGGCGCACACTTGCCGTGTATCCCCGAAGCCGCGCAGGTTTATGACGCGATGGATGACATCGTGGAATGGCAAGACAATGGACTCGACCGCCTCCCGCATACCCGGGCCAAAGGCGGCTGGGGGCTTTCCGAGGAGGACAACGGGTATACCCACCGCCAGATTGGGGTCCGGGAAACCGAGGGGGTCGGTAAGGATGCCGATGGCACGGTGGGATTGGCCATTGAGGTCACCATGCCCGGCGACTACGCCGAGGAGGCTATACCCGCTCTTAACTTGCTTGCTGCAGGCCTAGACCGTGTTGTCACCGAGGCTCTGAAGGAGGGCGCGCTAAAGCCCTTGGTTGGTTGTGCGCCGTCTGGCGCAGCGCCGAGGGCTAGGGAGGCGTCGGCAAGCGCAGCTTCGAAGAGGCAAGGTGCGTCGGCCGAAACAACCACTAACTCACCTGCACGCCGATTTGGTGATTGATGCATGTGGTGTTAGAGTAGTGCGCACTACCGCCCGTAGCGCCTCCTCCAGGAGGTACTTGGGCCGCAAGCGGAGTTTCTCCCACCTGAGGCCGCGTAGGAATCACCATTCCAACGCAGGATAAAGGTTTAAGAGTAGGTGCCACATGGTGGTGCGTGCTTGAAAAAGAAACTCCCGGATGCCACTGGCGCCGGGATTTATTCGTTTGTGGCCTCGGTAGGCACACTACTAGCCCCACAATCGAGGAGAACCACAATCAGCGCTGAAGCTCGCATTAATGAGCGCATCCGAGTACCCGAGGTCCGTCTTGTTGGCCCCGGTGGTGAACAGGTGGGCATCGTCCGTACTGACGATGCTCGCAAGCTCGCGTACGAAGCGGATCTTGACTTGGTCGAGGTTGCACCGAACGCGAAGCCGCCCGTAGCCAAGATCATGGATTACGGCAAGTTTAAGTACGAGCAGGCCCAGAAGGCCCGCGAGTCCCGTAAGAATCAGCAGCAAACTGTGGTGAAGGAACAGAAGTTCCGTCCGAAGATTGATGATCACGATTACGAGACGAAAAAGGGCAACGTGGTGCGCTTCCTGGAGAAGGGTTCCAAGGTAAAGGTGACCATCATGTTCCGTGGCCGCGAGCAGTCGCGTCCGGAGCTGGGTTTCCGCCTGTTGGAGCGTTTGGCTGACGACGTCGCAGAGGTCGGCGTTGTGGAGTCGCGTCCCAAGCAGGATGGTCGCAACATGACCATGGTTCTTGGACCCGTCCGCAAAGGCAAGAAGTAGACCACGCTCCACTTAGGATTTAAGGATTTAATTCTCATGAAGCAGAAGACTCACAAGGGCACCGCCAAGCGCATCAAGGTGACTGGCTCCGGCAAGCTGCGCCGCGAGCAGGCTAACCGCCGCCACCTCCTGGAGGGCAAGCCGTCCAAGCGCACCCGTCGTCTGAAGGGCACCGAGGACGTCGCCAAGGCAGACACCAAGCGCGTCAAGCGCCTTCTCGGCCGCGCATAGTCAGCGCCGAAACTCCCATCCCCACACACTCACAATCAAGATAAGGAAGTATTACTGTGGCACGAGTAAAGCGCTCAGTTAACGCCAAGAAGAAGCGTCGCGCAATCCTGAAGTCCGCTAAGGGCTACCGCGGCCAGCGCTCCCGCCTTTACCGCAAGGCCAAGGAGCAGTGGCTGCACTCCATGACTTACGCTTACCGCGATCGTCGCGCCCGCAAGTCCGAGTTCCGCAAGCTGTGGATCCAGCGCATCAACGCTGCTGCTCGTATGAACGACATCACCTACAACCGCCTCATCCACGGCCTGCGCCTGGCTGAGATCGAGGTTGACCGCAAGATCCTCGCCGAGCTTGCAGTTAATGACTTCGAGGCTTTCTCCGCACTGTGCGAGGCTGCTAAGGCTGCACTTCCGGAGGACGTCAACGCTCCGAAGGCTGCCTAAGCACCGCGCGTAGACGCCAGATGAACCCACCGCCCCTGATGAAGGGACGGTGGGTTTTGTCGTTGCGGGAGTAATGCCCGCAAGAACCCTTAAGCGCTGCTTCTCCCGAGGGATTGTGTTACATTGCACAGTACTGTCATGAAAGCCGCCTACCCTTAGTCCTTGGGGCTGGCCAGCGATACATGGTGTGAAGGAGAGAAGAGAAATGACCAACCCGAACAACGCTTATCAGCCCAATGGCGACGCTTTTGACGGCGCTTCTAATGGAGGACAGCCGCAACAGGCAAACCCCTTCGGGTCTTCGAGCGACCAGTACGGTTATAGCGCGGCCCCGTATGGTGGTTCGCAGCCGGCTCAGAATGTTCCAGCGCAGCAGGACGCTTACCAGTCACACTACGGCCAGCAGCCACAGGCTGGTGGAGAGCAAAAGTCATGGGTAGTAGCACTGCTCTTGTGCTTCTTCTTGGGTGAATTGGGAGTTCATAACTTCTACCTCGGCCGCACGAAGCGCGGTATGTGGCAGCTGGCTCTTGCCGTCGTCGGCCTTATTACTTCCTTTATCATCATTGGTATTTTCCTCGTCGCTGGATTGGTGATCTGGAAGTGGGTCGAGCTCGTGTTCATCGCCGGTGGTTTCTCCAATTACGATAAGGACGCAAACGGCGTACCGCTGAAGAAGTAACCGTCTGCAGAGAATCGCGGAGAACTCTTATCCCGCTTGCCCGCCCGAACGTGGTGGGCAAGCGGGACTTTTCAATGTGAAGCTCGGTCGGTACCGTCACATACATGGATCTGGATTTCTCCTCTGCTTTTACCGAACGCACGCCGCGCGTAGTCAATGCGGCCAAGCTGCACCGCGCGGCCAACCGTCGTAAGGCGGAGCGCTTCATCATCGAGGGCGAAAACGCTGTGGACGCGGCGGTGTCCACGGGAGCGGCCACCGATGTTTTCGTGACGGAAAGAGCCGCCGAGCGCTTCGCCCACATCGTGCAAGCTTGCGGATATATGGACGTCTATGTCCACCCCATCACGGATAAGGCGGCCAAGCACCTGTCTGATACCGCGACGAGCACCGGGCTCTTTGCCGTGTGCCGCCCCGTCCTGTGGAGCGCTGGCAAGATTCTGGCGGGCAAACCACAGCTGGTCTCAGTCCCAGTGCTGACGTCTGAGCCTGGCAACGCAGGTACCCTGATTAGGACTTCGGACGCCATGGGGGCGGACGGTGTCATCTTCGCCGGTGAGACGGTCGACCCTTTGGGCTGCAAGGTCGCGCGCGCGTCGGCAGGGTCGCTGTTCCATGTACCCGTTGCTCGCGATCCCAACATCAAGGACGTCCTGGGCAAGCTGCGCTCTTCCGGGATGCAGGTGCTAGCCACGGCTGCTGATGGTGAAGTAGATCTAGCTGAGGCAGATCTGAGCCAACCCACCGCCTGGTTGTTCGGTAACGAAGCACATGGACTGGGCGAGCTCTTGGACGAAGCTGACATGCGTGTGCGCATTCCGATTCTTGGGCGTGCAGAGTCGCTCAACCTAGCTACGGCCGCCAGCATTTGTCTTTATGAATCAGCCAAGCAACAGAACGGCTAGCTCTGCCCTGTGACTAGGGCTGGTGGCCACAGTAGTCGTTAAGCACGGTAAGATAGCTCGCGTTAGTTTTTGTGCGAGAAGAAGGTAATCAAGGCACGTGTCCGATACACCTCAGATCGAATTGACCGAAGAGGCCCTGGGGGCCGCCGCGGAGAAGGCCATTGCCGCCTTCGAGGCTGCATCCGACCTCGACGAGCTCACCTCCGCCCGCCGCGAACACCTTGGTGACGGTGGCTATATTCCGCAGGCCCGCCAGTCGCTGGGCCAGTTGCCCAAGGATCAGCGCAAGGACGCCGGTCGTGCGGTAAACATGGCCCGCAGCAAGGTGGAAAAGCGCTTTGCGCAGATTCGTGAAGTGCTGGAGCAGGAGGCTCGCGCCGCTCAGCTTAAGGCGGAGAAAGTCGACGTCACCGTCCCCACCACGCGGGCGCAGACTGGTGCTTTGCACCCTATTACTGCGTTGTCGGAGCGCATCGCCGACATCTTCGTGGGCATGGGCTGGGAGATTGCCGACGGCCCAGAGGTTGAGGCCGAGTACTTTAACTTTGATGCGCTGAACTTCAAGCCCGATCACCCTGCGCGCACATTGCAGGACACTTTCCATGTGGGTAAGGAAGGCTCCAAGCAGGTCTTGCGTACGCATACCTCGCCGGTGCAGGTACGCACGATGCTTGAGCGTGATGTACCGCTGTACATCGCTTGCCCGGGCCGTGTTTTCCGCACCGATGAGCTGGATGCCACCCATACTCCGGTCTTCCACCAGGTGGAGGGCCTAGCAGTGGACAAGGGGCTGACCATGGCCCACCTTCGAGGCACCCTGGAGCACCTAGCCAAGGTTCTTTTTGGCCCGGAGACCACCACCCGCATGCGCGTGAACTACTTCCCGTTCACCGAGCCCTCGGCCGAGGTCGATGTGTGGTTCCCGAATAAGAAGGGAGGCGCCGGCTGGATCGAGTGGGGCGGCTGCGGCATGGTCAACCCCAACGTTCTGCGTGCCGTTGGCATCGACCCCGAGGAGTACACAGGTTTCGCCTTCGGCATGGGCCTTGAGCGCACCTTGCAGTTCCGCAATGGTCTGACCGATATGCGTGACATGGTGGAAGGCGATGTTCGCTTCACCCTGCCCTTCGGTGTGCAGGCATAGGAACCCAGAGAAAGGATAGAGAGAAAACAATGCTTATTTCCCAAGACTGGGTTACCCGCATCCTGGGCACCGCGAATTCCGGCTGGAGCGTACCTTCCGAAGAGTTGGACTCCGGCTTTGTCCGTGTTGGTTTTGAAACCGAGGGATTTGAGGCCCTCCCAGAGACGACCGGCCCGCTGGTCATTGGCCAGGTCGTCGAGATTGAAGAGCTCACGCAATTTAAGAAGCCAATCCGTTATTGCCAGGTCAACGTTGGCCACGCAAATGGCACCGGCGAGCTGCAGGGCATCATCTGTGGCGCCCGCAATTTCCGTCTCAATGACTATGTCGTGGTCTCCCTCCCAGGTGCTGAGCTGCCCGGCGGCTTCAAGATTGCTGCCCGCGAGACCTATGACCACATCTCCAACGGCATGATGTGCTCCGCCGCTGAGCTCGGCTTCGGCGACAAGGCCAACGGCATTATCGTTCTAGGGGACGAGGTGGCGGACAAGGTTGGCGAGGACGCCCGCCCCATCATCGGTCTGGCTGATACCGCCTTCGACGTCAACATCACCCCGGATCGCGGCTACGCCCTCTCCGCGCGCGGTTTGACCCGCGAGGTGGCTTCGGCGTTTGACCTCACCTTCCCGGACGTGGCTCAGGACCCGAGCGCGGCCGGTGTGGATATCTCGGCTGTTCCTCAGGCACAGGGCGCGCTTATCGACGTTGACCTGCGCGAGGAAACCAAAGCCCAGCGCTTCGGTCTGCGCAAGGTCACCGGTATTGACCCCGCTGCTCGAACCCCATTTTGGATGGAGCGCGAGCTCATGTTGTCCGGCCAGCGCAGCGTCAACGTGGCCACCGACGTCACGAACTACGTCATGCTGTTGCTGGGGGCCCCGATGCACGCCTTCGATGCCAATGTGATCAGCGGCAACCTCGTGGTGCGCAACGCCGCAGAAGGGGAGAAGTTCGAGACCCTAGATCACGTCAAGCGTGAGCTGTCGGCTGGTGACGTGGTCATCTGCGATGACAACGGCATTCAGTCCCTCGCTGGCGTCATGGGCGGTACGACCTCAGAGATTTCCGATGAGACCACGGATGTCTACTTCGAATCCGCCATCTGGGATCCGATCACCGTGGCCCGGACCTCTCGCCGTCACAAGCTTTCCTCTGAGGCGTCCCGCCGCTTCGAGCGCGGCGTCGACCCGGCCATTGTTGAGGTCGCCCTCGACGTCGCCTGCGCGCTGCTGCAGCAGATTGCTGGCGGCACCATCGAGGCTGGCAGGACGCTCGTGGGAGACGTCGCCAAGCGCGAGCCCATCACCCTGCGCACCGCCAAGCCCAGCGAATACGCCGGCGTGCAGTACTCCCGCGACACCATTATCCAGCGCCTGTGCGAGGTAGGCTGCGACGTCACCGACAACGGTGATGAACTGCAAGTTACCCCGGCGACGTGGCGCACGGACATCTCCATGGACGTCGACCTCATTGAGGAAGTCCTGCGCCTAGAAGGGCTAGAGGACATTCCCACTGTGCTGCCGACCCCGGCAGGCGGTCGCGGTCTGACGCCGGCCCAGAAGCGCCGCCGCGCTATTGGCCACGCTTTGGCCTATGCCGGTTATGCCGAGGTCTTGCCGGCGCCGTTCATCCCGAACGACACCTTTGATACATGGGGTTTGGACAAGGAGGATCCGCGTCGTAAGACGGTGGCCGTGCAGAATCCTCTCGAGTCCGACAAGGCCATTCTGTCCACGACGTTGCTCCCGAACCTTCTTGAGGCCATCGCCCGCAACGTGGCCCGTGGCCGAAGCGACCTTGCCCTTTTCGGCCTCCAGCAGGTGGCATTCAAGCGCGCTGATGCGTCGCCGATGCCTTCGGTGGAGTCTCGCCCGGAGGAGTCCGTCGTGGCTGAGCTTTTGGAGTCCCTGCCTCTGCAGCCGCTGCACGTGGCTACGGTTGCTACCGGCAACATTGAGCACGAAGGTCCGTGGGGGACCGGCCGCGCGTATAGCTACGCAGATGCGATCGAGTCTGCGCGCCAGGTGGCTCGTTCCGCTGGTGTTGAGGTTGCAGTTAAGGCAGCCGAACAGCTTCCGTGGCACCCGGGTCGCTGTGCTGCAATTGTCCTCGCCGATGATGAAGAGCAGGTCGTGGGTTATGCGGGTGAGCTGCACCCGCAGGTTCTTGAGGCTTTGGAGCTTCCTGCACGCACGTGTGCCATGGAGCTCGATGTCTCAGCACTGCCGTTGGAGGAGAAGTTCCCGGCACCTGTGTTGTCCTCCTTCCCGGCCCTGCACCAAGACATCGCGTTGGTCGTCGATGATGCCACCCCGGCTGAAGAGGTTCGTAAGGTCGTTGAGGAGGGCGCCGGTGAGCTCCTGGAGTCCGTGGAGCTTTTCGATGTCTTCCGCGGCGAGCAGCTTGGTGAGGGCAAGAAGTCCCTTGCCTTCCAACTTCTTTTCCGTGCGGATGATCGCACGCTGACCGATGAGGAAGCGAACCAGCATCGTCTCGCCGCCGCAGAGCTGGCTCAGCAGCGTCTCGGCGCACAGATGCGGGCTTAGCGTATCGGCATCTATTAATTCATCAACCCGGCTCACCCCGCAGGTGGGCCGGGTTTCCCTTTGCGCAAGCGTGCGAAGGCGTGGGGAAAGATCCCCCAGCGCTGGTAGGTGTGTGGTTTAGCTCATAGCCTCAGAGGGGCAGCGTTTCCAACCCCGAAAGGATTGTCTACACCATGCGTCTGTTGTCCCGTCTTACCGCCACCGCCGCCGTTGTCGGTGCACTCACGATTGCCCCACATGCCTCCGCCGACCTGTCCCAAGGCTTTTCCAATGCCGACGGCACCGTCAACTGTGAAAGCGCGAATATCGAAGGAACCTACGTAGCATGTTTGTCCGAAGGCGCACGAGCTACCAGCCCGCAGTGCAACCCGCCGGGCCAACTGGCCCCGCGTTTCATTTACCATGCAGGCCGCTCTAAGGCTGATTGCTTCAACCAAGGGCTTACGACCACGAATTTCAAGCGTCTGCAGCCAGGCCAAGTTCACCAATTCAATGAAGTCACCGCTATCGCCGATGCGCAGGGCGGCATCCACTTTGTTGGCCCGCAGGGCTACCTAGGCTACGCAGGAAAGAAGGCCGTATCTGGTTCGGAAGGACTGGGGGACGTCTCCTCCCGCGTCATGTAGTCCAAATGCAGCCCTCGTTTCATAAAGGGCCCGGAGTTAGCCGGCCCCGCGTCACTCCTATTTCCTATTCCAAAGCTCGGATTCTCGCACTGTACCGCGAGAATCCGAGCTTTGCCGTTTATGGAATGAAGAAATACGGCGGCTGTTTTTCTTGAATAACATACGGCGGACTGCATTATTTGCTAGGGTGGCTGCATGAGTATTTCAGTAGCAATCGCCGGAGCCACAGGTTATGCAGGGAGCGAAATTCTACGCCTCGTGCTGTCGCACCCAGCGTACCTTTCAGGTGATCTGCGCATTGGCGCGCTCACGGGACACTCTAATGCTGGCGAGCGAGTCTCCGAACTCATGCCGCATCTGCCGCAGTTGGCAGACCGTGTCATCGAGGACACCACCCCAGAAGTCCTCGCTGGCCATGACATCGTATTCCTCGGTTTGCCGCACGGGCATTCGGCGGAGATTGGCCGTCAGCTGGGGGAGTCCGTCACCGTCATCGATTGTGCCGCCGATTTCCGCCTCCGCAACAAAGAAGATTGGGATGCATTCTATGGCGGTGAGTATGCCGGCGCGTGGCCCTACGGGATCCCGGAAGTTCCCGGCAACCGCGACAAGCTCAAGGGCAGCAACCGCGTGGCTGTTCCAGGGTGTTTTCCCACCACGATTACCCTGGGGGCCCTTCCTGCCGTGGCGCAAGGGCTAATTGAGCCGGACCTGTCCGTCATTGCGATTACCGGTGTATCCGGAGCCGGTAAGAAGGCCTCCGTAACTCAGTTGGGCGCGGAGACAATGGGCAACCTCAAGGCCTACAAGCCGGGTGGCACCCACCGCCACACCCCGGAAGTACTGCAGAACCTGCAACCCTTTACCCAGGAGCCGGTGTCCGTGAGTTTTACTCCGGTGCTTGCCCCTCTGCCGCGCGGCATTTTGGCCACGATTACGGCGCCGCTGAAGGGGGGCGTCGATAAGCGCAGCGTTGCCCAGGCTTTCCGTGAGTTCTACGCCGACGAGCCATTTTGCCTTGTGCTTCCGGAAGGGCAGCAACCGCAAACCCAGAACGTGGTGGGCAGCAACATGGTTCATATTCAGGCACACGTGGATGAGCGCGCTAACCGCCTTGTCATCACTGCGGCTTTAGACAACCTATGCAAGGGCACCGCCGGCGCGGCCGTTCAGTGCATGAACCTCACCTTGGGCTGGGAGGAAACTCTGGGCCTGCCGCAGGCAGCCGTCGCCCCCTAGATAGCCAAATACTCGCCCGCGCGTTCCTCGCGCCACCCAATCCCGCTGGAACTGTAGTTCCGCTAAGACAAGGAGAAACTAGAAATGATTACTGCACCCGCCGGCTTCCTCGCTGGCGCCACGACGGCTGGGATTAAGCCCTCCGGAAAGCCGGATATGGCCCTTGTGGTCAATCAAGGTCCCAACTTTGATGCAGCCGCAGTGTTTACCCGTAACCGCGTGGTGGCCGCTCCCGTGAAGCTTTCCCGTGCAGCAGTAGCGGACGGTGCCATCCAAGCAGTCATTTATAACTCTGGCAACGCGAATGCCTGCAACGGCGTGCAAGGGGACAAGGATGCGGCGGCTATGGTAGCCGCTGTCTCCGAGCACACGGATATCCCCGCAGTCAACATCGCGGCGTGCTCGACGGGTCTTATCGGAGAGCTGCTTCCCATGGAGAAGGCATTGGCCGGTATCGAAGCGGTTGCCGGGGATCTTGGTTCTGATGAATCGCACGGTCAGGCCGCCGCGGAGGCAATCATGACCACCGATACCGTGGTCAAAGAATCGCTCTTTAAGGCCGAGGGTTGGAGCATGGGCGCCATGGGAAAGGGCGTGGGCATGATGGCTCCCTCTCTGGCCACCATGTTGGTATGCGTGACGACGGATGCCGTGGCCTCCCCACAAGCCTTGCGTTCGGCGCTGCAGACCGCTAGTGATCAGACCTTCAACACGCTTGACGTTGACGGCTCGACCTCCACCAATGACACGGTCATCATCCTGGCCTCTGGCGCTTCCGGTGTAGAGCCTAGCCAGGAAGAGCTGGATGCTGCTGTTCTGGCGGTGTGTTCCGATATCGCGGATCAGCTCCAGGCAGATGCCGAGGGGGTGACCAAGCGCGTGAAGATCACGGTCGAAGGAACCTCCACCGATGAACAGGCGCTGAACGCCGCGCGCACCTTGGGGCGCGACAACCTTTTCAAGTGTGCGATGTTCGGCTCGGATCCCAACTGGGGTCGCGTGCTCGCCGCAGTGGGCATGGCGGATGCTGATATGGATCCGGAGAACATCTCGGTGTTCTTCAATAACCAGGCTGTGTGCGTTGGGTCCACCGGCGCGCCCGGCGCGCGTGATGTTGACCTTTCCGGGGCTGACATTGACGTACGCGTTGACCTAGGTACTGGTGGAAGCGGTACCGCTTTCGTGCGCACCACCGACTTGTCCCACGACTACGTGGAAATCAACTCCGCGTACAGCTCCTAAGAGAAACAGGGAGGAAAGATGATTCAGGGACTCAGCAATGTAGACCGCGCTACTGTGCTCGCGGAAGCCTTGCCGTGGCTGCAGCACTACCGCGACAAGATCGTCGTCGTGAAGTACGGTGGCAACGCGATGGTGGATGACTCGCTCAAGGCCGCCTTCGCCGCCGACATGGTTTTCCTGCGCACCGTGGGCGCTAAGCCCGTGGTGGTGCACGGCGGGGGCCCGCAGATCAATGAGATGCTGGGCAAGCTGGGCATTGAAGGAGAATTCAAGGGCGGTTTCCGCGTGACCACCCCGGAAATCATGGATGTGGTTCGCATGGTTCTTTTCGGCCAGGTGGGTCGCGGTCTGGTGAATCTCATCAACTCCCACGGTCCCTACGCCGTGGGAACCTCCGGTGAGGACGCGGGTCTGTTTAAAGCCCGCAAGCGGTTTGTCGACGTCGACGGCGAGCCCACCGATATCGGCATGGTGGGAGACATCGTCAGCGTCGATCCCTCCGCCGTCATGGACATCATCGAGGCTGGACGCATTCCAGTGGTCTCGACTATCGCTCCCGGAAATGACGGCGAGGTCTACAACATCAACGCGGATATCGCAGCCGGTGCATTGGCACGAGCACTGGGTGCTGAGCGCCTTGTCATCCTCACCAATGTGGAGGGCCTGTACACCGACTGGCCCAATCGCGATTCACTGGTGTCGAAAATTGAGGTCGACAAACTCAAAGCCCTGCTCCCAGGCCTGGATTCGGGCATGATTCCGAAGATGGAGTCCTGCCTTATGGCTGTCGAGGGAGATGTGAGCGCCGCCCACGTCATCGACGGGCGTATCGCCCACGCCGTGCTACTAGAGCTGCTCACTACGGGCGGCATCGGCACGATGGTGCTGCCCAATGATTACAACCGTGAGGACTACCCAGAAGGCACGATCTTTAGGAAGGACGATAAGAAATGACCGCGCAGACCACACTGACGCAACGGTGGGGAGAGGTGTTAAGCAACACCTACGGCACCCCACCCGTGGCCATCGTGTCCGGCAAGGGCGCCACGGTGACCGATGAAGACGGTAAAGAATACATCGATATGCTCGCCGGCATTGCTGTGAACTCGCTGGGCTATGCCCACCCGGCCATCGTCGAGGCGGTCAGCGCCCAGGTGGCGACCGTTGGACATGTCTCCAACCTCTTTGCTAGCAAACCCGTCGTCGAGGCTGCGGGCAAACTCCTGGAGAAGGTGGGGGATAGCGAGGCCCGTGTCTTCTTCTCAAACTCCGGGGCGGAAGCCAATGAGGCTGCCTTTAAGCTGGCACGCTTGACCGGCCGCCGCCGCATCCTCGCCGCGCACCACGGTTTCCATGGCAGGACGATGGGCTCTCTCGCCATGACCGGGCAACCTGCCAAGCGCAAGGCTTTCGAACCTTTCCCGGGCGGGGTGGAGTTCTATACCTACGGTGACATTGACTACTTGACCACCTTGGTGGAACAGAACCCGGAAGATACCGCTGCCATCATTCTGGAACCCATCCAAGGGGAGACCGGTGTGATTCCAGCGCCCGATGGATTCCTGCGTGCCGTGAGGGAGCTCTGCACCAAGCACGGCATCCTCATGATTGTCGATGAGGTTCAAACTGGTGTGGGGCGCACCGGCGATTTCTTTGCCTTCCAACATGAGGGCGTTCTTCCAGACGTCATCACCATGGCTAAGGGCTTGGGCGCGGGTATGCCGATCGGCGCCACCATTGCCCGTGGACAGGCTAAGGATCTCTTCACCCCGGGTTCCCACGGCACGACGTTTGGCGGAAATCCCGTCTCCTGCGCGGCGGCCGCAACGGTGCTGGAGCTTGTCGACGCCCCCTTCCTCGCCGACGTCGCCCGAAAGGGGGAGTGGCTGCGCAGTGAGGTGGCCAAAATCCCGGCGGTGCAGTCTGTGCGGGGCCGAGGGCTTATGCTAGGTGTTGTATTAAATAAATCGGTGGCTAAGGACGTTGTGGCTGCAGGCTTGGACCACGGTCTCATCCTCAATGCCCCAAGCAGCGAGGTCTTGCGCTTGACCCCGCCGTTGGTGATCACCGATGAGGAACTCACGCAAGCAATCGATCGCCTGCATAAGGTACTGGAGGAAATAGGATGAGCGTGCGCCATTTCTTGGCAGATGACGACCTCACACCGGAGGAACAAGCAGAGGTCTTGGACCTTGCCTTGAAGCTGAAGAAGGACCCCTTCTCCGAGCGTCCGCTGGAAGGCCCGAAGTCGGTCGCGGTTCTTTTCGACAAGACGTCGACGCGCACGCGATTCTCCTTCGAGGCGGGAATTGCTCACCTGGGCGGGCACGCCATCGTCACGGAGACAAAGTCCACGCAGATGGGCAAAGGCGAGACGTACCAGGACACCGCTGCTGTTCTCTCCCGGTTTGTCGAGGCAATTGTCTGGCGCACCTACGCACACCAAAACCTGCTAGAGATGGCTGAAACCGCGACGGTACCCATCGTCAACGCTCTGTCCGATGACCTGCACCCGTGCCAGATCCTGGCGGATTTGGTGACCTGCCGCGAGAATTTTGGCGAGCTGACCGGCCTTAAGGCCGTCTACCTCGGCGATGGCAATAACAACATGGCCAACTCCTACATGCTGGGTTTTGCAACCGCGGGCATGGAGATGACGATTGTTGCGCCGGAAGGTTTCCAGCCGCAGCCGGAGTTTGTGGAACGCGCACGCAAGCGTGGCACGGTGACCGTGACCGATTCCCTCGACGGCGTCGACGGCGCCGATGTTGTCATCACCGATACGTGGGTGTCGATGGGCCAGGAAGATGATGGCAAGGACCGCCGGACCCCGTTCCTGCCCTACCAGGTCACCTCGGAAGTCATGGCACGCGCCAAGGAAGGGGCGATCTTCCTGCACTGCTTGCCTGCTTACCGCGGCAATGAAGTAACTGCAGAGGTCATTGACGGACCACAATCCCGCGTTTTCGACGAGGCGGAGAACCGCCTCCACGCACAGAAGGCGCTACTCGTGTGGCTTCTTGCAGCTCAGGAGGAGAAGTAGACGAATGACGACGACCCCAACTACGCGCAATGCCCGCCAGGCCAAGATTCTGGAGATACTCGATCGCACGCGGGTCACGAGCCAAGTTCAACTCTCTGAGCTTTTGCTTGATGAGGGAATTGACATCACGCAAGCTACGTTGTCGCGTGACCTCGACGAGCTGGGCGCTAAAAAGGTAAAACGCGATGGTGGCCGTTCCTTCTACGTTGTCGGCGGCGAGCTGGAGCAGTTCGAAGACCAACTCAACGGTCCGCGTGAGAAGCTACGCCGCATGCTCGATGAGCTCGTGGTGTCGCATGACTACTCCGGCAATATTGCGATGTTGCGCACCCCCGCGGGTGCCGCGCAGTATTTGGCATCTTTCATCGACCGCGTGGGCTTGCCGGATGTCGTCGGTTGCATCGCGGGCGATGACACCATCTTCGTCCTCGCCCGTGAGGGATTAGGGGGCCGGGAGCTGGCGGAGAAGCTCACCAACCGCAGCATTTAACATTTATACGTAAGTCTGTATAATATAAATCAGTTCGATTTTTAGCACCTGTTTGTCTTAAAGGAGCAAATACTATGACTGCACGCGTTGTGCTTGCCTACTCTGGCGGTCTGGATACATCCGTCGCCATTCCCTACCTGGCCAAGATGACCGGTGGCGAGGTTATCGCCGTGTCCCTTGATCTGGGTCAGGGCGGCGAGGATATGGACTCCGTGCGTCAGCGCGCTCTTGACTGCGGTGCCGTCGAGTCCATCGTGGTTGACGCTAAGGATGAGTTTGCCGAAGAGTACTGCCTGCCCACCATTAAGGCGAACGGTATGTACATGAAGCAGTACCCACTGGTGTCTGCTATTTCCCGTCCGCTCATCGTCAAGCACCTGGTCGAGGCGGCCCAGGCGCACGGTGGTACTCACGTATCCCACGGCTGCACCGGCAAGGGTAATGACCAGGTGCGTTTCGAGGTTTCCTTCCGCGCGCTGGATCCCACCCTGGAAATCATTGCTCCCGCGCGTGACTATGCCTGGACCCGCGACAAGGCCATCGCCTTCGCCGAGGAAATCAACCTTCCCATCGAGCAGTCCGCTGCCTCCCCGTTCTCCATTGACCAGAATGTCTGGGGCCGCGCGGTAGAGACTGGCTTCCTGGAGGACCTGTGGAACCCGCCGACAAAGGATCTCTACGCCTACACCGAGCAGCCGGATCTGGGCAATGCCCCGGATGAGGTGACCATCACCTTCGATAAGGGTGTGCCCACCGCCATCGACGGCAAGCCGGTTACCGTCCTGCAGGCTATCGAGGAGCTCAACCGCCGTGCTGGCGCCCAGGGCATTGGCCGCCTCGACATGGTGGAAGACCGCCTGGTGGGTATTAAGTCCCGCGAGGTCTACGAGGCACCGGGCGCCATGGTGCTCATCAAGGCCCACGAGGCACTCGAAGATGTCACTGTGGAGCGCGAGTTGGCTCGCTACAAGCGCCTTACCGACGCCCGCTGGTCCGAGGAGGTCTACGACGGCCTCTGGTTCTCTCCGCTGAAGCGCTCGTTGGATGCCTTCACCGAGTCCACCCAGGAGAACGTCACCGGCGATATCCGCATGGTTCTGCATGCTGGTACCGCCACCGTAAATGGCCGCCGTTCGGGCCAGTCCCTGTACTCCTTCGACCTGGCCACTTATGACACCGGTGATACCTTCGACCAGACCGCTGCCAAGGGCTTTGTCCAGCTGCACGGCCTGTCGACGCAAATCTCCAACCAGCGTGACCGCGACGGCGGTTTCCCCACGGGCAAGTAGAACAACTAAGCCAAGGTAAGGAATCGATGCACAAGACCAATGAAGGTGCGCTGTGGGGCGGCCGCTTTTCGGGCGGCCCCTCCGAGGCGATGTTTGCCCTGTCCGTATCTACCCACTTCGACTGGGTGCTGGCGCCCTATGACGTGCTAGCCTCCAAGGCTCATGCCAAGGTACTGCACAAGGCGGGCCTGCTTTCCGACGCCGACTTGGACACCATGCTCTCTGGGCTCAGTGAGCTGGGGGAGAAGGTTGCCTCCGGCGAGTTTGGGCCGCTGCCGACCGACGAGGACGTGCACGGGGCCATGGAACGCGGGCTTATCGACATCGTTGGCCCCGAGGTAGGCGGGCGCTTGCGTGCCGGCCGCTCCCGTAACGACCAGGTAGCCACCCTGTTCCGGATGTGGATTCGTGACGCCATTCGCGATATCGCACTCCAGGTCACTGACTTGGTGGAGGCCTTGGCTGGTCAAGCCGAAGCTCACCCGGATGCGATCATGCCGGGTAAGACCCACTCCCAGGCAGCGCAGCCGGTCTTGTTGGCACACGAACTGCTCGCTCACGCGCAGCCGTTGCTGCGTGATATTGAGCGCCTTCAGGATCTGGATAAGCGCCTGGCTGTGTCACCTTATGGCTCGGGTGCGCTCGCCGGCTCTTCGCTGCACTTGGACCCGGAAGCCATTGCGGAGGAGCTCGGCTTTGATTCCTCCGCAGAGAACTCTCTGGATGGAACGGCAGCGCGTGACTTTGCTTCTGAAACGGCCTTCGTCCTTACTCAGATTGCCGTCGATATGTCCCGTCTTTCCGAGGAGATCATCTACTGGTGCACTCCAGAGTATGGCTACGTCACTCTGGACGATGCCTGGTCTACTGGCTCTTCGATCATGCCGCAAAAGAAGAATCCGGACGTTCCGGAGCTGACCCGTGGCAAGACGGGACGTCTCATCGGCAACCTCACCGGATTGCTCTCCACGTTGAAGGCGCAGCCTCTGGCTTACAACCGTGACCTGCAGGAAGATAAGGAACCCATCGTGGATTCGGTAGCACAGCTCAACCTGCTGCTACCGGCTATGACCGGCCTTATTGAGACCCTGACCTTCCACGAGGATCGCATGCGCGAGCTCGCCCCTCGCGGCTTTACTTTGGCTACTGATTTGGCCGAGTGGATGGTGCGCCAGGGCGTTCCCTTCCGCGAAGCGCACGAGGCCTCCGGTGCTTGCGTGCAAATTGCGGAAGCTCGGGGTGTTGACTTGGTAGACCTCACGGATGAGGAGTTGGCGGGCGTCGATAAGCGCTTGCTCCCCGAGGTTCGTGTAGTTCTCACCATCGATGGGGCAGTGGCCTCACGTTCTACCAAGGGCGGCACCGCTGGTGTGCGTGTGGCGGAGCAGCGTGAAAAGGTTCGTGAGTGCGCTGCTGCCGCGCGGAAGTGGGCAGAAACTCCACTGCGCTAGTCTCAACAAGCTCTGTCACCGCATGGCCGCTTTCGGCCATGCGGTTCTTTTGTGTGCGGGGGTAGGGGAGGCCGCTCGTTTTGGCTGCGTGCGTATGTGCCGTGGAGCACTGTGGGGGGCGGATGGTGATGGGGATCTCATTAGGTTGCTATAACGTTTCATTAGGGAATGTGAAGCAAAGGCACGTTCTTAACGCGGAAAGGACTATCTCCCTGATGACTGAACTACTTCGGCCACCGAACACGGAGTCGCACGAAATAGAGAAAGCGGTCTATGCCTCGGAAGATCACGGACTGCGGAAGGGGATGAGCAACCGTCAGCTTCAGATGATCGCCATCGGTTCAGCTATCGGCACCGGGCTCTTGCTCGGCACCGGTGGCCGGTTGCAAACGGCGGGGCCCTTCCTCGCTGTTTTGTATTTGGTGTGCGGATTCTTCGGCTATATCATCCTGCGCTCGCTCGGCGAACTCATCGTGTACCGCCCAAGTTCTGGCTCTTTCGTTTCTTATGCCCGTGAGTTCTACGGCGAGAAGACCGCTTTTGTCACCGGCTGGCTCTACTGGGGAAACTGGGCTGCCACCTTAGTCGCAGATGGCACGGCCGTGGCCATCTATATCAAATGGTTTGGTCAGTACACCTCGTGGTTGGACGCCGTCCCGCAGTGGGTGCTAGCCCTTGGCGTTGTGTGCAGCATCCTCTTGTTCAACATGCTCTCGGTAAAGATCTTTGGCGAGCTGGAGTATTGGTTCTCCATGATCAAGATCATTGCCCTCCTGGTCTTCATGGTGGTGGCCGTTGGGGTGGTCATTCTGGGCCACCCCAACGGTGGCCCCACCGGATTTAGCCTTATCGCTGATGCCGGTGGTTGGCTTCCTAATGGCCTGTTGCCTGCAGTAATTGTCATCCAGGGCGTTGTCTTTGCCTATGCAGGCATCGAGTTGGTAGGTACCACGTCGGGTGAGACAAAGGACGTCGAAAAGCATATTCCGCGTGCGGTGAATAGTGTTCTATTCCGTATCGTGGTCTTCTATTTCGGCAGCGTGCTGCTGCTGACCCTGGTATTGCCCTACACCACCTACGTCACAGAAGTATCGCCATTCGTGACCTTTTTTGAGTCACTTGGCGCAGGTTATGCTGCGCCTATCTTCCAGCTGGTGGTAATCACCGCTGCGATTTCCTCATTGAATGCCGGTCTGTATTCGACGGGCCGCATCATGTACAACATGTCTACTGCTGGCTCAGGGCCCAAATTCGGTGCCCGCATGTCCAAATCTGGCGTTCCTTATGGAGGCATCGTGATGGCCGCCTTCGTCGGTCTCGCTGGTGTGTTTCTTAACTATGTGGTGCCCGAGATGGCATTCGAAATCGTGTTGAATTTGGCCGCGCTGGGCACGTTGGCGTCGTGGGCCGCCGTGGCCATGTCGCACATCAAATTTGTGCACCTGGCAAAGAAGGGGCGCTATACCCGTCCAAATTATCGCTCGCCCTTCGGCCAAGCAGGTGATTGGTCTGTGCTTGCCTTCATCGCGGTGGTCATTATCCTTATGGCTTTTGATTACCCGATCGGAACCTTCGCTCTGGCCTCTACGCTGCTTCTCATTCCGGTGTTCGCTGCCATGTGGTTTGCCTGGCGTGAGCGTATCTACACCATCGCGGCGGAGAGGAAGGCCAAGCACCTTCCCACCTCGCGCTTCCCAGCCGCGCCGCAGACGGACCTTCACCCGAAGAATTAACACAAGGATCAAGATCGGAGATTGCAATGAACCATGCTGTCAAATTCGTAGATGTAGAGAATATGGCGCGCTGGATACAGCGTGAGGGAGTAGAAAACATCATTATCGGAATGGTGGACTACCTTGAGGCGGACTACCGCGAATGGGAGCGATTCGACAAAATCGCACGCGTGGCTTCTCACACCCCGTTCGGCGTCATCGAACTCATGCCTACCTCCAATGGCAAGGAGTACTCCTTCAAGTACGTCAACGGTCATCCTTCGAACCCCGCACGTGGCTTTCAGACGGTAACTGCTTTTGGCGTGCTTGCTGACGTCGACAACGGTTATCCCACGTTCGAGGCCGAAATGACTTTGCTTACGGCGCTGCGCACGGCGGCGACCTCCGCCATGGTGGCAAAGCACCTAGCCCGAAAAGACTCGACGCGTAAGGCCATGGTGGGGGCTGGCTCGCAGTCAGAGTTCCAGGCCCTTGCATTCCGCGGTGTAATGGGGATCGATGACATCGCTATTTATGACATTGACCCGAAGGCAGTAGAAAAGTTCCAGCGAAACTTGGAGCCATTGGGATTCAACATCACAGCCTGCTCGAGTGTTGATGAAGCCGTACAGGGCGCCGACATCATCACCACCTGCACGGCAGATAAGGCCCAGAACCAAATCTTGGCCGAGCATCACGTCGCGCCTGGCGTGCACCTCAATGCGGTCGGTGGTGACTGCCCGGGCAAGACCGAACTCGAGAGCTCTATCTTGGACAAGTCCAAGGTCTTTGTTGAGTTCCCAGAACAGACGCGCATCGAGGGCGAGATTCAGCAGAAGCCGGCAGACTTTCCAGTGGTCGAGTTCTACCAGGTACTTACTGGGCAGGCGACGGGCCGCGAAAGCGATGACCAGATCACGCTTTTCGACGATGTCGGATTCGCCATCAATGACTTTTCTGCCCTTCGCTACCTTCGTGATTCTGTAAGGGGTACTGATTTAGAGTCAGAGATCGATATCATTGCCAACCCGGAGGATCCTAAGGATCTCTTCTCATTGGTCGCGAACGTGCCTTCGCTTCTTTAGCCCAATGGTCGGGACAGAGTCGCCGCCCTTTTCTCTGTCCCGCTGTGGCCGCATTGATCTCTGCAGTTCTTATTAAGGCAACCGCTTTCGGATAGCAGCAGCGGGGGACTGCATCGGGGGTGCGCGATCGGTAAGTCGAGCACCATGGCGGAGTGCCTTTTATGATTTAGGTCATGAGTAGCGCACAGCCGGGTGGACGAAAGAAGTCAGTTATCGCAGCCCTCGCCTTCCTGGTTGTCGCTATCGTCTCTGTGGTCGTGGGGCGTGGCTGGATTTCGATGCCCAGCTTTAGCTTTCCCAGTTCGCCCTCCTCGCATCGCGACCTCCTCCACGTGAAGGGTGCCATCAGTCCGGAAGATGAGGAGTTTTTTAAAGCCGCGGAGCAGCAACAAGTATTTGCAGAGGTTGGCATCTCGGTGACGTATGACGTTTTCTCGCCCCAGGACTTGGTAGAGATTGCTAGCAGGCCCGACCCTGACTATGACTTCGTCATGCCCGTCGTGGATGGCGCGGCACGTGTTGCTGAGACGAAGGATAAATCCACGACCATCACTGGGGCCGACCCCGGCTCGGTGGTTGCATTCTCTACGCCACTCATCGCACTGGTCTATACGGATTTGGTGGGTGATATGGAATCTCAAGGCTTGGTGGTTGACAACGGCGGTAACAAGTCCCTCGATCTTGCAAAACTGAACGAGATGTCAAAGGAAGGCACACGCTGGCGCGATATTAGCCCGTCTTTTGGATCTCCTCGCGTTGTCGATGTTGCGGTTCCCAGCCTCCGCGAATCCAATGCAGCGTTGCAGTATGCTGCCCTGATTCGTTCCGTCGGGGAAAGAGCAGGCGGTGATGATGCCATGCAGCGACTACTCGTCGGTCAAGGACACGGAGAGGCTAGCACGCAGGGAATTTTTGATACCTACCTGCGTCTTGGGAAGGGCGAGATGCCCATGGTGTTGGCCACCGAAGCCGAGTACGTAGCCGAACTTTTAAAGCAATCAGATTCTGAGGGCAGTACGAAGCTCAAGGACTACACTCCTTTAGCTCTCGTCCCAGGGGCAATGCTGACCTCCACCGTCGTCCCGCAAACGGAGGAAGGTGATGCTTTCGCCGCCGCCGTGAGTGACCGTTCAATTCAAGGTGTTGCCGCGATGCAGGGATACCGCACGGAGCCGACCAGCATCTTCGACAAGCTGGTCGCCGACGTGGAGTACAGCCCTCTCCCTCTGCCAACTCAACAACGTCCCACGTCTTGGCAAGACATTGAAGCCATTCAGCAAGAGCTGGGATTAATCACGGGAAACGAACTCCCGGAGAGGATGATGTGAATGTTGCGATCCCTGAAGGCATTCGTCGCCGTGTCGTGCATGATGACTCTTGCTGCTTGTTCCGCTGTCAGTGGAAACAGTTGGCTCGACGACTCAACCTCAAGCGAGCAAGAGCAAGACGGTGACCTGAAGATTGTCGCCGCAACGGAGCTTGCACCGCTGGAGCCGGTCCTGGAACAGGCCTCCGAGGAGCTCGGCTTTGATATCACCATGACCACGGAGTCAGGCACGTTGGAGAACTCCCGTTCGCTGCAACAAGGAACCTTTGATCGTCACTATGACGCCACGTGGTTCGCCACCAACCGCTACGCCCGCATCATTGGTGCCGATAGCAAGTTGGGAAAGGAATTCAGCGTCGCGCGCTCACCTGTGGCGTTGGGCGTGCATAAGGATATCGCACGCAAGCACGGATGGGACACCACGCAGCCGACCTGGCAGGAGATTTCAGATTCAGGTATCACCTTTGGGATGACCGACCCATCAACGTCGAACTCGGGTTTCTCCGCCTTGTCTGCGGCCACCACCGCTTTCGCGGACACTGGCCGAGCGCTAACGGAGGAGGATATCTACAAGGCTTCGGACAAGGTCCAAGACCTGTTTGGTAATCAGACGCTCACCTCTGGCTCCTCGGGATGGTTGGCGGATCGCTTCCGCGAGCATCCGGAGCAAGCGGACGCGATTATTAACTACGAATCCGTGCTCTATCAGCTCCAGGACGAAGGCGCAGACCTACAAGTGGTCATTCCTTCCGATGGTGTCATTTCCGCGGATTATCCACTCACGGCCCTTCATAGCTCCCCAGACGATGACGCAGAAGCTAAGGTGCAGGCGTTGGCTGACTGGTTGCGTGATTCTCCCCAGCTGCTGAAGAGCTACCACCTGCGCGTGGACAATTCCGATCTGCCCGGCACCATGTTCGAGCTTCCTTATCCAGCTAACGAGAAGACTGCACAGGCGCTGGAGGCCGCATTCGCCCACGAGCTGCGCAAACCGGGCAACACGTCTCTTGTGCTGGATACCTCGGGTTCTATGCAAGGTGAGCGTATCGAGCTTCTCAAGAGCAGCTTGCGCCCGCTTATCGACGGCTCTGCGGACGGCAATACCGCGGAACAAGGCCAGGTTGCCTTCCGTAACCGCGAGCAAATCAAGCTCATGCCGTACTCGTCCGAACCTCAGCCAGTGACCCGCGCGGTGATGGATACCGAAAACATGGGCTCGGTCAAAGAACTGGCGGATCGAGTAGAGGACCTGCAGGCCGACGGAGAAACCGCCACGTTCGATTCAGTGCTTAAAGCCTTTGATGAGCTGAGCACTGGCGACGGCGATATTGGCACCGTGGTGCTCATGACCGACGGTGAGGTCACTCGCGGCCGAACCTTTGCTCAGTTTAAGGAGGCGTATGAACAGCTCCCACCGGACAAGAAGGATATCCCGGTGTTCGTCATCTTGTACGGTGAAGCCAATGTTCAAGAGATGGAGGAGCTAGCCCAACTCACCGGCGGTAAAACCTTCAACGCCATCGACGGTGATCTGGCCGGGGCCTTCGAAGAAATTCGCGCTTATCAGTAAAACACCATTCTCCATTGTCAAGGAAGGCAGGCATCCATGGACTACGTAACCCCTCGCAAGGTAATTGCCGCAGTTGTAGTGACGGTGCTCGTCGCTGCCTTGCACTTCCTCACTGGCGGCGGCCTGGGATTCCTTTGGCCTATCGTGGCGGCCAGCTGCGGCGCGGCAGCCGGATTCCTCATCCCGCCGGAGAATCGACACAGGGAACTGCCTGCACCACCGGTGTCTGAGGCGGGACGGCTGACCACAAGCCTGAACAGCACTCGCTGCAGCCTGCACCACCGAGACATTCCGGCGCCCGTAGATCGCGCGTGGACGGAGTTCGACGCCTCGGCAACGTGGGTGCTCAACAACTGGGACAGGCTCGATGATGCCCCAAGTCAGCAGTCCCTTGTCCGCGACATGATTGAGGAGCACTCGAGCAGTTTGGTGAAGTCCTATTTGGAGGTAACGGAACTCAACGAGCCCGCAGCGGTCAAAGAGGTGACTGAGGCGCTGGGGATACTCAATCGAGAGATGACGGAGATTCGTGACGCCATTGCCCAGAACTCGGTCCGTGGCCTGCAGGATCACTCCATGGCGCTGAAGCTGCAATTTGGTGGGACCACTCCTTCTGCAGATTCCAAGGAGGTGTAGGGTTGGCGGGTATGAGTCTTGATCCGAAGCTGCTCGACATTTTGGTGTGTCCGCAGGACAAAGGCCCGCTGAACTACCTGGAAGAAGAACAGGTACTGGTCAATGACCGGCTAGGGGTGGCCTATCCCATTGAAAACGGTATTCCTGTCATGCTGGCCGATCACGCAACACCGTGGCCGCCAACTGACGACGATGCCTAAGACGCATCCCGCGAATTTAGTGGTCTTTGCGAACACTTATCCCGTCCAGCCGGAATCGAAGTAAAAGGAGCCTCCATGAACATCATTGATGAGCTGCAGTGGCGCGGCCTCATTAACCAGTCCACAGATCTCGACGCCCTCCGCGCGGCTTGCGAGGAACCCATCACTCTATATTGCGGTTTCGACCCCACGGGTGACTCCTTGCACGCGGGCCACTTGGTGCCGATGATTATGCTGCGCCGTTTTCAAAAGGCCGGGCATCACCCAATCGCCCTCGCTGGTGGCGCTACGGGGCAAATCGGCGACCCGCGGGATGTGGGGGAGCGCTCCATGCTTTCGCAGGAGACCATCAACGAGAATATGGTGGCTATCAAGAAGCAGCTGCGCCAGTTCATTGACTTCGAGGGTGAGAACGCGGCGACCATGGTCAATAACGCGGACTGGACTTCTCAGATGTCTGTCATTGACTTCCTGCGCGACGTGGGAAAGAACTTTTCTTTGAATACGATGCTGGACCGTGACACGGTCAAGCGTCGCTTGGAGTCCGACGGAATTTCGTACACTGAGTTCTCCTACATGCTGCTCCAGTCCAACGACTACGTGCACCTGCACAACGAGCTGAATTGTGTCCTGCAGATCGGCGGTGGCGACCAGTGGGGTAACATCGTATCTGGCGTGGATCTCAACCGACGTGTCAACGGTGCGAAGGTTCACGGCCTTACCGTTCCGTTGGTTACGGACGCCCAGGGCCAGAAGTTCGGTAAATCCACCGGTGGCGGAAAGCTGTGGTTGGATCCGGAGAAAACGTCCCCGTACGCGTGGTACCAGTACTTCCTAAACGCTGGCGACTCTGTGGTCATCGATTACCTGCGTTGGTTCACCTTCCTTGATCAGGAAGAGATTGCTTCCTACGAACAGAAGGTCGCGGACGAGCCATTCCGTCGTGAAGCGCAGCGCCGGTTGGCCCAGGAGATGACCACATTGGTGCACGGTGAAGAGGCTACGAAGGCTGTGGAGCTAGCAGCGCAGGCACTGTTCGGCAAAGCTGAGCTCACTGATTTGGACGAAAATACCCTGGCTGGTGCCTTGTCTGAGACCACTGTGGCAGAGATTTCCGCAGGGGAGCCGCGAACCATTGTTGATTTGTTGGTTGCCGCTGGCTTGGCCGATTCGAAGGGCGCTGCCCGACGCACCATCAAGGAAGGTGGCGCGTACGTCAACAACAAGCGCATTGAGTCTGATGAGTGGGAGCCGGACGCTACGGATCTGCTTCACGGTTCGTGGCTTGTTCTGCGACGAGGAAAGAAGAACTTCGCCGGTGCCAAGCTCAGCTAACAACCGGTCTTCTTAGTCGGAGCAGACTATGCCTATCCCGCCGCCTTGTGCGGCGGGATTCGTCGTTTTCTGTACATGCGATTCACAACCGGGATAAGAACTGCTCGAAAAAGCATGAATACCTGGGGATTTGTTGTTTGTTTGGGGTGTGCGTATATTTATCGAAGTCGCCGCGAGACGCTGGTGACACGGAGATTAACTCCCAGTTGACAAGGTTTAAACTTGTTTACTAGAGTGTGAACTCCAGCCGCTCAAGACGGTGAATGATAAACATTCATTGCGCTGAGTGTGCGGATGATGTTTGAGAACTCAATAGTGTGCCAATGTACTTTTTGTGTTGGTTGATTTTATTCATTGTGGCTGTGATACGCCGTATGCGTATCACGGTTGGTGTATGCCGGATGGCGCTTTTCCTTTAGCGGCGTCATTGTAAATAACATAAGTTGTTTGGGCGTAAATGATTTAAAATCTTCTAACTAGGCCAACTCCCTGTTTATCCCCGTCGGGTTGGGGGTTGGTTTCGAGATTTTTTCTTTATGTAATTTTTGGATAGCCAGTTCAGGTGACACTGCTTTTTGTGGTGTTGTTTGTTGTGGTTTGTCTTTTTGACTAGGTTTGGGCTTTTCACGGCCTTTTTTGTGGAGAGTTTGATCCTGGCTCAGGACGAACGCTGGCGGCGTGCTTAACACATGCAAGTCGAACGGAAAGGCCCCAGCTTGCTGGGGTACTCGAGTGGCGAACGGGTGAGTAACACGTGGGTGATCTGCCTTGCACTCTGGGATAAGCTTGGGAAACTGGGTCTAATACCGGATATGAACTGCCTTTAGTGTGGTGG